>JAGQPO010000454.1 GCA_020426665.1 Planctomycetales bacterium | reverse complement strand
ATCCATAGCCTGGGGCCAGCCGACGGAGCGACAGCGACGCGGCGCCGCCCCAGGAGAGCATGCATTTTACGGTGATTTGATTGGCCAAAGGTCATGCACATCGTCACCTACCGCGTGAATCGTTGTGTATGGCCGCCTGCCAAACCGCAGCACGAAATCTGCCGCACGTGGGGCACCGATCCCTTGGGCGATGCCCAAGGCTGTGGATGTGGACGGCCGTTGGCCGATATCGCAAGGCAATGCGCTGTGGAGGAAACATGCTAAGTTGGATGGTCCCTAAAGGCTTGACAACCAACACTTACACGGGCTGTACGCCGCTGGCTACAGCCCCAGCGAGGCCGCAAATACTTTTTCTAGGCCTTTCTTGGCGATGTCGGCCGACTTGCTGCAGATCACCGCGTTGACTTGCAATTCGCTGGTACTGATCATCTCCACATTGATGTCGGCTGCGGAAAGTGTTTCGAATAACAGCGTTGCAACGTGTGTATGACTTCGCAATCCGATGCCGCTTACGGTGACTTTTGCGATTCCGCCGACGCCTTGAACGCCGCGCATTCCGTGTGACGCTGCGATTTCTTTGGCGACATCCATGCTGGCCTGCAGCGCGCTTTCGGGGACGGTAAAGCTAACGCTGGTCGATCCGTCTTGGCCGTCGAATCCTTGAACGATCATATCGACAGAGATACCGGCGGCTCCGATTCGTTCGAACACGTCGGCGGCGATCCCGGGGCGATCGGGGACGCCCTTCAACGTGACGCGGGCCTGTTGATCAAGCACGGAGATGCCGGTCAGAGTGAGCGCTTCGAGTGCATCGTCGCGAAGTCTGCTGATCAATGTTTCTACTTCGACGCCTGCTTCGCGGTCCGCTTTGATTTCGCGCCACGATTTTGCGTCGGCCGGTTTTTCGTGGAGCGCGAAACCTTGGTGTACGGCACGCAGCGCCAACGAAGCTTGATCGCGCGGCACCAGGGCGCTGATTTTAATTTCGCTGGTGGTGATCATTTGGATGTTGACGCCGGCTTCGGCGAGCGCACGAAACATTTCGCTGGCGACACCGGCTTGTTCGGCCATGTTTGCACCGACGACCGATACCTTGCTGACGTTGTCGTCGGAGGTCAGCCCGTCGGCACCGATTTCATCAATGATCGCGTCCAGAGCCTTCAACGTCGTCTTCAACTCGTCGCGCCGAACGGTGAAGGAAACATCGGCCTTGCCACCGTCGCCGACGTTCTGCACGACCATGTCGACGGCAATTTTCTTGTCGGCGATCGCGGAAAAGATCTGACGGCTTTTTCCGGGAACATCGGGTACACCAAGCACAGTGACTCGGGCTTCGTCGGGTGTCATCGCGGCGCCGCTGACCGGTGCGGTTGCCGATTCCTGTTCGGTGACGATCATGGTGCCTTCGGTATCGGAAAAACTACTGCGGACGTGAATCGGCACGCCAAACTTTTTGGCGAATTCGATGCTACGGTTATGCATGACGCCGGCACCGAGGCTGGCCAGTTCCAGCATTTCGTCGTAACTGATCACGTCGACCCGCCGCGCTTCGGGCAACAACCGCGGGTCGGTGGTGTAGACGCCGTCGACGTCCGTGTAAATCTCACAGGCGTCGGCTTTCAGAACGGCGGCCAAAGCGACGGCGGTCGTGTCGCTGCCACCACGGCCCAACGTCGTGATGTTCAAGTCATTGTCGATGCCTTGGAACCCCGCCGCGACGACGATTTTTCCTTCGTCTAGCAATCCTTCGATTCGTTCGGTCGAGATCGATCGTATACGTGCCTTGCTGAAACTGCTGTCGGTCTGCATTCCGATTTGACCGCCCGTCAAACTGACTGCTTCGCTGCCCAGTGCGTCGATGGCCATCGCAACCAGCGCGACACTGACCTGTTCGCCGGTGCTGAGCAACATGTCCATCTCGCGCGCCGGCGGATTCGGTCCTACCTCGGCCGCCAACTCCAACAAGCGATCGGTGTTTTTGCCCATCGCGCTGACAACCATCACAACACGATGGCCTTGACGCTGGGCACGAATCGCCTTGCGTGCTGCGGCGCGGATCTTTTCAACATCGGCGACACTGGTACCGCCGAATTTTTGGACAATCAAAGACATTTGTATTGGCAGAAAATATGGTTGAGGTTGTTTGGAACGGTTCCGAATAAACTTGCGCAATTGACGCGAACACGTTATCACAACCCGAATGCGTGAGCGAGGGACCCGGTAGGGTTGTTGGGAGTCCATCGCCCACGCATTCGGGCCCGTGAAACCAGAAAGTTATTGTGGAACACTTCACTAACGGTGCGTCAAAGCCTAGTTTTAGGGTAGCGGAACCCCTAATTCATGATTCTGACGCACCACTAGCGACAAATGAATGCGTCCATCAGGTCCCATCCCTTTTCGAAGGTTTGACCGGACGATTTCCCCGCGGATTCGTCGTAAGTCGATTGCGCATCGGGCTCGATTCCATTGCCGGCCATGGCCAAGGGAACCAGGCCGTGCGTGTGTTTCTTGGTTCGACAGAACGTGGGGTGATCCGGGGTGATCAAGATGCGGTGTTGGCCGTGGGCGGCCAATGATTCGGCCAACGGCCCGACGATGTGGCGATCGATCTGCTCCAACGCCTCGATTTTTGCTTCGTGTCGCCCTTCATGTGACGCTTCGTCCGGAGCTTCGATGTGGACACAGACCAAATCGAATTCATCGAGCGCCTTGATGGCCGCCGCACCTTTCGCTGCGTAGTCCGTGTCCAGATATCCGGTTGCGCCTTCGACTTCGATCCGCGGCCAACCGGCCAGTGCCGCGATGCCGCGCAACAGATCAACCGCGGTGATCATCACGCCACGAACTCCGAACCGTTCTTGGAACGTCGGCATCGAAGGGGCGCCGCCGAGTCCCCACAGCCAGACGTTGGTCGCCGGTCGCCGGCCGGACGCGACGCGGGCCAGGTTGACCGGATGGTTGGCGAACACGTCCGCCGAGCCGTTCATCAACCGAACCAGGATGTCGCTTCCGGGGCCTCGCGGAAAGTCATCAACGACCGAAAGGTCCGTCAGATCATGGGGAGCCGAAGATCGTGTCTCTGACGAAAACGGTGCCGGCGAGTTCGGATCGCCCCGGTAGATCAACAGATTGCGATAGCTGACTCCGGGCACGAATTCAAAGTGACCACCATCGTCGCCCAACAAAGCCGCTCCGGCCGCTTCCAGCAACTGACGCGATTCATCGGTGCTGATGTGGTCCGCGGTAAAGTCGACCATGATCTGGTCTTGGATGGTGACTAAATTGCAGCGGACCGCGAAATCGTGTGGCCCCAGCGTGATTCCGCCGGCCGCGGCTTCCAGCGGAGCTCGGCCGGTGAAGTATTGATTCGGGTCGTATCCGAACAGGCACAGATTTGCAACTTCGCTGCCGGCCGGGAAATGGGCCGGTGTGTTGTTGGACAGTGCAACGATGCCTCGCGAAGCGATCGCATCCATCGCCGGCACCGAGGCGGCTTGCAACGGTGTTTTCCCTCCCAATGCCTCGATCGGCTCGTCCGCGCATCCGTCCGGGATCACGATGACATACTTCATGGCGTTTAAGTGGGAAAAAGGATGGGGGAATGGAAAACCGAATCACCAAGGCACACAGTTTTGTTCAGAAACGGCGATCTCGGAAGGGGCCAGAGCGATCGCGTCAGACTTCGTCGGCTAATTCGTTCAACATCGCAATGCCTTTTCGAATCGTTTCGTCAGGTGCTGCGAAACTGATCCGAAAATGACTGTCCCGTCGGCTGAAAATATTCCCCGGGATGATCAGCAACCCGCGTTCGATCGCCTTATGAACGAATGCCTCTCCGCCGCCATCGCCCGGCGCTTTAGGAAACAAGTAAAACGCCCCACCGGGACGCGAGAATTCGAATCGATCCGCCAGCCCTTCGCAGATCAGGTCGCGTTTGTGGCGATAATCGTCAATGTGTCCCTGTAAATTCACCTCCATTGCCTTGAGTGCCCCCCACTGGGAAGGCTGGGGCGAACAGACGAACGAGTATTGTTGGACCTTCAACATCGTCGAAATGATCTCACGCGGCCCGTGGACAAATCCGACACGCCAACCTGTCATCGCGTGGCTTTTACTGAATCCGTCGATCACGATGGTATCCGGATTGAATTTTGCCGGCGAAACAAAGGCTTCGTCGTAGTGAAACCGCGAATAGATCTCGTCGGAAATCAATGCGATGTTTTTCTCCGCCGCCAGACGTGCGACGGCCTCCAGTTGTTCGACGGTCGCGGTCACGCCGGTGGGATTGGCGGGACTGTTCAGCAGAATCATCTTGGTCTTGGGTGTCACCGCCGCGGCGATCTTGTCGGGATCAAGTTGAAAGTCGGGATACGAATCGACCGCCACCGGGACGCCGCCGCACATTTTCAACAGGGCCGGATACATCACGAAAAACGGGTCCAAATAGATCACTTCGTCGCCGGGGTTGCTCATCGACATCATGGACAACATCAACCCGCCGCTGGTCCCGCTGCTGACAAAGACGTCTCGATCGGCGTGGGAATACGTTTCGTCAATTTGTTTTTGCAATGCCGCCCGAAGCGGGGCGATACCCTGGGTGGGCGAGTAGGCGTTTTTTCCGCTTCGAATGGCGTCGATCGCTGCGTCTTGAATCGACTCGGGGACGTCAAAGTCCGGTTGGCCGATTGACAGGTTGATCGGGTTGGAAAGCTTGGCCGCCAAATCAAAGACTTTGCGGATTCCGCTGGCGTCAAACGTCGTGGTGCGATCGGCGATCCAAGGATGCATGATTCTGCTATGCTTCGGATGATGGGTGGTGAACGAAATAAACGGTGGACAGATTCTAGACGAGAGACGACTGATGGCCGAGGTGCTTTACGTCGAGCCGGTGATCCGGATTTGTGCCGTGATTTCCGGCGACGCCGATGTCCGTCGGCGTGCGATCGAACACTTGCAAAACCACTGGGGCCAGATCGTCCATCATTCCGCCGTGTTGCCCTTTGAAGCCGGCGGGTATTACACCGAGGCGATGGGCGAGAACCTGGAAAAGGAGTTGCTGGGGTTTCGCCAGACCGCCGATGCGGCCGGACTGGCCGATTGGAAAATTTGGACCAACCTTGTGGAGGCCGAATTTGGAGGAGCCGATTTCCCACATGTCCGCCCGCTGAATTTGGATCCGGGTTACATCACACAAGGAAAATTGGTCCTGGCCACCACCAAAGATCGTGATCATCGCGTCTATCTGCGCGACGGCATGTTCGGCGAAATCACGTTGACGTATACCGCCAAGAAATGGGTCCACCATCGATGGACCTATCCCGACTATCGCACCGAAGCGGTCGCGGCGTTTGCCACACAGTGTCGCAACTATTTGAGAGAGACGCTGCAAAGTGGAGCCGGTTTCCGGCAGAGGAAATAGAGGCGTAGTAGTCGGTCTAGGCTAAGTTTTTTCCAACGCGAATTTGTGCATGGCCGTTGACCAAAACATCGTCACAAGTTTGCCTACCATGGGCGATGCCCATGGCTATGGTTATGAACGGCCGTTGGCCGACCACTGCTGTTTAAACAAGTCGCGTTAAGCTGCTTCACCCGTACGACAGTTATCGATAGACGGACCACTACATTAGACGTGTGACATCGATCGCATCACGGCCATTGAATCAACGCGACCGAACCAGGTCGGACAAATCAATGTTCTGTTTCTTGATGATCGGCCGGATGTCTGCCAAAAATCGGTCAGCGTCAACGGGGTATCCGGCCGTTGGTTGCAACGGATGTTTGCCTGAGTGTAACGATGCAAAATAATCGTTCAGCGACTCCATCGCTTTTTCTCGCAAGTACTTTGCGACCATGGATGAGAACGCAACCGGAGTAAACGAGTCGCCCTTGACGGTAAATCGAATCGTAAAGTCGCGGCCGTCGTAAGGGACACGGTAACTGCTTTCGGTTTTCGATTCGGCAATGACCTGGACCAGCACTGCGTCAAAGACCGACTGCAACGGACCGGCATAATATCGTCTTCCACCGTGGCGATCGCAAAAGACATGAACGGATTCGCCGTCGGGAATCTGCAACTGATCGAGAACCGTCTTGACAAGTGTTAACGTGGTTTGTGACAGCAAGTCGGATTTGTTCATCCCGCCACCGCATAACCGATTGAATGCTTTGGCGGTGATCACCCGAGATTGTAAATGGGTCAACTGTGCGACACCGCGACTCCACCGCTGGGCCAGCGGTTCAGCGGCCGCCGTCGACACGGATTCTGCGATGAAAGTCTTCAACCATTGAGTCTCCGTGATCGAGTCGCTGTCGGATGCCGCAAGGTGATGAACCAAGCGGACTCGGTCGGCAGCCAGTCCACACCATGTCGCCCCGGCAAGGGTGACACATTGGAGTTTCGAATAACCAGCGCCGCCGGGTTTTCCGGCCGACCTGGGTTGAAAGACGGCCTTGGAG
>JAGQPO010000453.1 GCA_020426665.1 Planctomycetales bacterium | reverse complement strand
GGTTTCACCCTGATTGAATTGTTGGTGGTCATCGCCATCATCTCCTTGCTGGCCGCTTTGGCGTTGCCGGCACTGACCAAGGCACGTGAAGCAGCACGTCGTACCCAGTGCTCGAGCAACCTGCGTCAGTTCGGAATCGGAATGTACACCTTCTCTGATCGCGATCCACTGGGCCGTATGTGCACCGGTGCTTCGGACTTCGCACGAGACGGTGACATGGACACCTACGGCTGGGTCGCTGACCTGGTCAACAGCGGATCGGCTTTCCCCGGCGACATGCTGTGCCCCAGCAATCCTGCAAAGGCATTGGAAAAGCTGAACGACTTGACCGCACTTCAGTCTTCCTCGGGAGACCTTGCCGCAGTCGCTCCGGCCAGCGGTAACACCTGGGCGCGGATGACGGCTGGTAAGGCGTCAGCGATGTACTCGTCGACTGGAACCGCAACGTTTGACGCGTCTCTTAACTTCACGACTCCCGTCGTGCTGGGCGGAAAGAGCTACAACACAACGATGGAATATGTTGGTGCGGCTTACGTCGATCAAGGCTACATGACCAACTATGCCGCCGGGTACTTCCTGGTTCGTGTCCAGCCTCTGATGACGTGGAACGCGACCGATGGCCTCCTTTCGGATGCTAATGGTAAGTTCAAAGAGCGCAAGAGCAGTAGCGGTCCGTTGTTGGCTGCTGTCATCGACCGCAGCCGTATCGCTGCCAACGCAATTCCATTGCTCGGAGATGCGGGTCCCGGTGACGTCGATGAAGCGATTCTGGGTGCCGACATCCCGAACACCAAGGTTGAACTTCCCCAAGGGATGTTGTTGGCCGAAGCGTTCAACGACGGCCCTGCATACTTGAACAGTTCGACCAACCGACTGGTCTTGTTGGACGCAAGCGTGCAAATGGCTGACCAAGTCAACTGCGAACGTGGTGCACCGACCACCGTCAACTGTGTTGCTCCGGTGTTCGGCGGAGTTCGCACGGCCACCGACAATGGAACCTACCTGCAAGACACTCGCGACTGGTTCGCCATTCACAGCCAAGGCTGTAACATCCTGATGGGCGACGGTTCGGTCAAGTTGTTCTATGACGGAAACGGCGACGGTTACCTGAACCCAGGTTTCCCGGTCCTTAACGACGCGACCCACACCGATCACTCTGGTGTTGGTTACTCGGATAGCACCACCGAACTTCAGCCTGCTGAAATGTTCAACGGTTTGTTCATCGACGAAACCGCATTCAAAGGTCAGTTCGAAGAATCTTGATCTGCGTAAGTTCGCTTAGAGAAAAATCTAAGCAATCGATACTTTTCGAGGACCCCTGCGGCAATCACACGCCGCGGGGGTTCCTTAGTTAACCGCCACGACGACATAAAATTCGGAATGAACTCTTTTACAAAACGACTCATCGGAGTTGGACTGGCGTGCGTCGGTTTCGCTTCCGTTGCTTTCGCGCTCAGCCAATCTGTCGGTTACAAGCCCTGGGGAGTTCCCGAAAGTCGTCGAGATGAATACGACCAGCGAGTCGAAGAGCTAAAACAAGACGCCGCCTTGCGTGACGAGTACGCTGCGAAGCCGAAACCATCCGCAAAGATCACGCGCACCACACACGATTTTGGATTGGCGCATTCGGGAGAGTCCTTTCAGCACGCATTTCAAATCGAAAATGACGGCAATCTAGAATTGACGCTGAAAGTCCGCGACACCAGCCCGGGAGAAACCTCGGCAACGATCGAAAAAGATTTGTTATCGCCCGGCGAATCCACTCACTGCGTGGTTAGCGTCAAAGCAGCGGGGGAGTCATTAGATGACGTTGACAGCCAAAGAGTCACCATCATCACAAATGACCCGTTTCGGCAAACGCTGGTGTTGTCGACAACCTACACACTGCGAAAAGAGATTGTCGCCCCCGCCAAAGTCGATTTCGGTAGCCACGATTTTGGTGAACTCGCGACCGCCGATTTTGTGGTTTACAGCCAAAGCGGTTCCGACCTTGAAATTACGGACGTTACTAGCGATGGTTTTCAAACCGAGTGGGTCGCTGTGAAGGAAGACACCGACACGGGTGAATTATTCCAACAATCTGCGACATCCGGACAACGCATAACGATCCAAGGCTTTCCCAAAGACTACGGACGCTATACGGGCCAACTTGACATCGCGCTCAATATCGATGGGGCGGAAAAACATGCAACACTCGATTTTTCAGGTGCCGTCCGGCCCCCGATCGGTTTTTACGGTCCCAATGTGGATCGTCGCCTGGGTGTCAACTTTGGAACCGTCGAGAACGATAAACAACATGATCAA
>JAGQPO010000452.1 GCA_020426665.1 Planctomycetales bacterium | reverse complement strand
CCAGATTGATCGCACGAATAGCCGACTTCGAGCGCAGATAGAGACGCCGGTTTGGCAGCGGCAATCGACTTGACGTTGGATTCGAGTTCGCGACGGAAGACTTTGGCGTCCTCGCGGAGGTCAATTTTTTGCATCAGGTTCGAGTCTCAGATTGATTGGCATAACGACACGCATCAGTGGGGACGGGCAAACGACGCGCAAGCATACCAAAACGCTCTCCACCCGTCCTCCGTTGCATGCGATGGTTACCCGCCGTTTTCTATACTGTCGGGAAGGTCGACCACGCGAGCGCCTTTGCAAAGGGGGTAAGTGTCCAAAAGGCCCGCAAGCAATCGCCGCATGACGTCACGTGAGGAACCATAGACGTAGAGTCCGGTTTCGGTCGGCCCCTGCCAATAGCTCTGGTATGAGCCAACACCGTCCAGGAGTCGGTCGATCTCCGCAATGATGTAATTGACGTCACATTCCTGGTACACGGTGTCAGGAAGGTCGGTGCCATTAAGGTAGATCGCGATCCCATCCGTCTGACCAAAAGGAATTCGATGGGACTGATCGTCGACCGTGTAGGAAAGGTACGAACCCCTGGGTGCGCCAGCACGTTCAAGGATAGAAGTTATCAGCGGAACCCCGCGTTTTAGGTCAAAGATATCGAGGTCAATGCAGCAATATTCAATTTCGTTGCCGCCGGGCAAAAGTTGCGATCCGCCACCCGCGACTTTGGCGATGACCCCGCTTTCCAGAGCGTCAAGCAACGGATCTTCGTAGCGATCGCCGCGATCAAGCGGCTGCACACGAGCGTTCAATGTGGCAAAGGCGGCGACTGCCATTCGTAGAGGTTCGTGTGAGAGAAACTTAGTCGGGTACGGCGGTGATTTCCGTGGTCGCGACATTGGACTGGAACTCAGGAACCAACTTGATTCGCGACTCAGGAACATCGCATGGTTCCACTATTCTTCAATCACCCGTAAAGCCAAGCCATCGCTTCAGTGTTCGTTCGACGACCGCAAACTGATCATCAGGCAAACGCACTAGGCGACGCACCAGCTTCACAGCTGGAATTGTAATAACATTTTGTGCGTCGAATGCTCCCGACTTTAAGAATCGGACATCACTGGCAACTTCAAATCGCGAGCCCCGAATGCTCGTCGTGTGGGGGACCAGGGTTGTGAGCACTCGGTCGTTTTCGCCATCCGCGGGGATGCTCAGCACCAAGCAAGGTCGAACCTTTGCCGCCATTCCGAGATCAACCAGCCAAACGTCACCGCGATTCGGTTTCGTTGTCATTCGATTCCTCGGCATCCAGCGTTTGGAATAGTTCGTCCGCCAAAATGACAAATTGGTCATCGGCAATGAACGAATCGGGCAGCTCGCCGCCACGGCGCAGTAGTGCCACGATCAATTCGTGCTGTTCTTCAGAAGGCAACGTTTCGAATGTTGCGAGCAGTTGATTTGCGATTTCAGACATGCAACAACGTTAACTCGAAAAAAAACCAACAGCAAGTGGAACGGCGGCGATAACCGGGCCGCAGCCCAAAGACTATGATTCCAAATCCCGCGCCATCGGCGACTCCGGTTCACCGCTTGGTTCGCCATGCCCCGATTTGAATCGTGCAAGATATTTGTTAAGAACCTCGGCCAAATCCTCGGGCTCTTGACAGTAAGCGCCAGGCAACGCAGCCTCGAACTGCACCCTGTCAAAAGTCATGCGGCGGATGGCGAGCTTAGCGGGCTCGTAAGACCGCACATAGTTAAAACCGACAACTCTACGCACCATGGTGCCGATCGGATTCAAATCAACCACGAAAAACCGGTCGATCCCGCTCCACGGGATCGTGTAGACACAAAACCGGCTCGTGAACGTCAAGCCATCGTCTGCGATCCGGAGACAAGCACGACCGGGAAGCATTTGTGCAATAGCAACCAGTGTGAAGAGTGCAACGAACGCCGCGAACAAGTAACCAATCACACCCTGTGCCTGCGCCATCTGCACTGCAGTGACAACGAACAGCACGCAGCAACAGATCAGCCTAAACACTATTAATGCCAAGGATTCCCTGCGAGCTAAGATCAAATTAGGCATGTTAACTGCTGTCATGGCACTCTCACTGGCGAACGGCCAAAATCACCCGGTTGCCGCCAAG
>JAGQPO010000451.1 GCA_020426665.1 Planctomycetales bacterium | reverse complement strand
AGCAATTCATCGGACGCAGATCCGGTGAACCCGACCAAAGCATCCATGTCACATCACTCGGCTTGCGGCTTCCGAAGCATTCCGAGCATCGCTTTTGCTTCCGGGACATAGATATTATCAGCGCGATCGACGATCTCTTGGAAACCTGCTTGCGCGGCCGGCAGGTCGCCTTGGATAAAGTCGATCATTGCGATTTTGTATCGCGATTTTCTCGCTTCTTCGGAATCAGGAAACAAGTCAATGGTTTCTTGGAATCGCAACCGCGCGTTTGGAAAGTCGCCTGCGCCCATGCGAGACTTTGCCCTCAAGAATCTGGCGCGACTGGCCAAGTCACTTGTTGGTCGTGATTTCTCAAAACTGACGAGTTCAGATTCGGCTTCATCAAAACGGCCCATCGCGACCAACTCTCGCCCACGCTGAAACGCTTCGTTTGACGGCCGATTGCCACAGCCGGCAATACACGCAGCTGCCAATACCAGCAGCGGACAAACACCAAGGGAGATTGCCAGTCTTTTTCGCCCGATGCCTGATGTCATTACCTTACCCAAAGTTAGACGACGAAGATGCGACGGCTTGCTCTCGTGTGTACTCTTCCAATAAACCGCTCATCGTCATCTGATTGGCAAAGCATGCGGCCAGGCCTGTCGACAAAAACGGTAATGCCAACACGTCAACGGGCAGCGTCCGACGACGATTCCGGCGGTCAATATTTCGCGTGCGTTTCATCCGTTTGAAATCATCCGCCGAAAAACCAAGGTCGATGACTTCGTGTCCCTGCAAAGGCAAGTTAAGTTTGCCGAGTTCCGACAGCATTGCTTCTTTCGAACCGATTGCGTCGTGCAATAGGTGAATCGGCAAGTCGGGCTGTTCTTCCAGCACCCGGCGGGCATGGCTGATCAAATAATTCGGATAACCATTGACCGAAATTACAAGCATGGCCTGCTCGGCGTGGACATTATTCAAAACAAATAGATCGACAAGCTCATCGCGTTCAACGATCAACAGACGTCGAACGCCGTAATCGTACAAATCCGGTTCGTCCGATTGGGGCGGCGGTTGCCCCAGCGAAGGTGTGGTGATCAACTTCTCGATCGGTTTGCCACCGTCCAACCAGCGGTCGACCAATCGCATGAACTGGTCTCGCGCCAGGATCGTCGGTGGCATAGTAAACGTGAGCAACAAAATGATTGCGGCGATAAATATTGTTGCGGCGGCCGCAATCCAGTTGTTTCCGACGATCGAAAAAACACCAAATCCCAGAAACAGAATTGCCGTGATGATCCCAGGAATTTTTGAATTCTTCTGACGACGGCAGTAGGTCCCGTAAAGTTGATTGCGTGTGAAGTCTGCCGAGTCGTTTTGCCCGGCGGCACGGATCGTCGCCAGGAAACGTCCGTCGGTCATTCCCTTTGAATCTCGCTCCTTCGGATTAAAACTAAATCGGTATCGACATTGATCACAGGTCATTCCCGACTTGACCTTTTGATTGTGCTGGCACTTTGGACATTTCATCGATTCGAGTCCGCTGGCGAGAAGGATTCGTCGGCGCGTCGCAACCGCTCGGCTGCCGAAACACCTTCGATAATCGTACGGTTGATCATCGGATGATCTTGATGGGTCGGTCCGCAATCGCTGTCGGGATGCCATGCGATCACAAGCAACGAACGATCGTTGGTGTTAAAACTGTGAAGTCCATCCGGGGCGATCGAAAAGATCATCCCGCGTTCCAACTCCAACTCCCGGGTGGCAGTCCGACAAATGCCCGAGCCGGCGACGATCATACCGAATCGAACCGTCGGATGGGTATGCGCAGTTTGACGCGTATGTGGCGGCAAGTGCAATAAGTTCAAACAAGGGTCGCCCTTTACGGGAGGACTGATCAACAACGTGTCACTGCAGCCGTCGATGTAGCGAAGCCGACCGGTGGCTTCGATCGGGCCACCAAGTTGAAACAATCCTTCGTAACCGATCCGCGTTGCGACAAAACCGTTGCCGGTTCCTTCGAGTTGGCATTGTCCCGGCACACTAAAGTACATGCCATGCGTCAGTTGATGACTCCGCCCGCCGCAACGCAACGTTGCAATGCCACTTTCCACGAATCCGTAATGTGTCCCGTCTGGTCCCAATTCAAGCGGACCGGTGCAGATAGAATCGTTGCTCCAGCCAAACAGTGTTGACGGAAACGGCAAATTCGATCGGTCGCAAAGCAATCCGTTGACGGGATCGAATAGCGAAACGTCGTCAGTCGGTTGAGCCATCGGCGATTGTTTAAAGGTGCGTTGAAATCCTGCCGTGACATAATTTAGTGCTGCCCCAGGGGGAACTTCCAGGGCCAGTGCTTTGTTCCAATTCTTTTTTTACGGCAGCGGAACTCGTCAAGAGCTTCGCCCCGGAGTCAGGAATCGCCAAATGTCTTGACGGCTTCCGCTACCATCGGGTTTTGGTTCTAGACATCTTTTCCACGCGTCTCGGGGCGGTATTGGACTTTTCGTTTCCGACCCCGCCGCGATTCGATCGAACATTCCCGAAAAGCCGTCGTGCCGCTAAGGAATTTGGCCGAGCGTCCGGCCTGTTCATGCGTTACAATGGGAGTCCCGCCGACGATTCCCTCCCCAACCCACAACTGCGCTGTCATCGTGTTTTCCAACAGCACCAACCGTGCGTTTGCCGTGATCAATGTTCCGTTGATCGCCGCTTGTCTGTTCGGAACCAGTGCCGGCGGCGCCGATTCGGATGCTTCGATCGACTTTTTTGAACGCAAGATCCGACCGGTCTTGGTCGCCCGATGTTATGAATGTCACTCGGCGGACAGTGACGTGGTTCAAGGCGGCTTGCGTGTCGACGACTCCCGCGCACTGATTCGCGGCGGTGATTCTGGTGAAATCATTTCGCCAGGCCAGCCGGCATCCAGCTTGCTAATCGCGGCGTTACGCTATGACTCGATGGAGATGCCTCCGGACGAACCGCTGCCTGAAAAGGTCATTCGTGATTTTGAGCAGTGGATTCGAATGGGTGCGGCGATGCCACCATCCGCCGAATCGAATCTGCCTCATCCAAACGTGACCGAGAAATCAGAAATCGATTGGCAGCAGGCACGCGATTTTTGGGCGTTCCAGCCGCCGACGCTTCATGATGCCGGGGAGATCAAATTGGAACAATCGATCGACGATGGCGAGATGCAATCGTGGTCGATCACCAAGGCCGACCGATTCATTTCGGCACGGCTTGCCGGCAAAGGCTTGTCGCCGAATCCGGCTGCCGACGACGCGACATGGCTGCGACGCGTAACGTTCGATCTGACCGGTTTACCGCCGACGATCCAACAGATGAACGCCTTCCTGGATGACAAGAACCCGCTAGCCAAAGAACACGTTGTCGATCGGCTGCTGGCATCCCCGGCGCACGCCGAACGCTGGTCGCGGATGTGGTTGGACGTCGCCCGCTTTGCCGAGGACCAGGCGCACATCGTCGGCGACAACGATTCGCTTACCTATCCGAACGCTTATCTCTATCGAGATTGGGTCATCAACGCCGTTGCCGAAGACCTACGCTACGATGAATTTGTGCGCACACAGTTAGCGTCGGACCTGATCGATCCCCAAGATCCGGCAAAGCATGCCTCGCTTGGTTTTCTCGGCCTTGGTCCAAAATACTACCGGCGAAATGCTTTGGAAGTGATGGCCGACGAATGGGAAGACCGCATCGATACCGTTTCCAGAGGTTTGCTCGGATTGACCGTCGCCTGCGCCCGATGTCACGATCACAAGTACGACCCGGTACCGACATCGGATTACTACGCGCTGGCTGGTGTATTTGCCAGCAGTGAAATGTTCAATCGGCCTCTGAACGAATCCGTCGAGGTCAACAACGGCCAGGCAAAGCAACCGCAAGATGCGATGCACATCGTCCGAGATGGCAAGCCTCAAGATCTAAACGTGATGGTTCGCGGCGATGTGAGCCGACCGGGTCCGACGGTCAAACGCGGTTTCTTGACGGTGTTGGACTTATCCGATTCCACAGGATTTGAGAACGGAAGTGGGCGTTTGGCGTTGGCCAACGCAATTGTTGATCGGTCAAATCCGCTGACTGCGCGAGTGATCGTCAATCGAGTCTGGCAGCAATTGATGGGAACACCGATCGTTGCAACGCCCAGTAATTTTGGAAACCTTGGCGCTCGGCCTTCGCACCCATTGTTACTGGATGACTTGGCCACTCGATTCATGGACGCCGGTTGGTCGCTGAAGTGGTTGCAGCGAGAAATTGTGCTTTCCGCCACTTACGGGCAAAGTAGCGAAGTGGATCCGGTCAAATTTAAAATCGATCCCGACAACCGTCTGCGTTGGCGAATGCCGCGGCGGCGTCTGAGTTTGGAATCTTATCGTGATGCGATTTTGCGTGCCTCGGATAGCTTGGATTCTGAGGTGGGCGGCCAGTCCATCGACCCACAAGACACG
>JAGQPO010000450.1 GCA_020426665.1 Planctomycetales bacterium | reverse complement strand
GTTACCACGCAATTTGCCGTTCTTTAACAAGTGGACGAACACTTGGTTTAAGAATCCGGTGGGGGTACACGGAGTTGGGTAGATGGAAGACTCATTTTGCATGATAAGGGTAATCAAATTGTTTGATCTTGCGTCGCCCCGTGATCTCAAGCGGACCCCGATGTCACAGTTGTAGATCTCTCCGTCTCGTAATGTCATGTCAACAGTGCTGCTTCCGTTGGATGTCATACACGTGTCGAGATTGAAGCCGACCAGTTTGTGGTTTGCACCGACATGGATGAATCCAGCGATCTCCTGTGAGGCCGGACCATAAACTGCAGACATCCGGTGATTGTGCCAACTCAGAATATTTGTGGCAACGTTTCTTTGACCCTTGTTATCGGGGGTGCGTTTCCAGTTTCCACTTTGGTTTCCCCAAATAATCGCCTCACCCGAGCTATAGCATTCGAAATTGTCAACCTTGGGAGCGAAGCTACAGTAATCAAATGGCTCATATTCCATCAGTGATTGCCCTCTCTTCGTCGGGGCCTTTAAATTGTGGCCTCCATTGCTGGCACCCAGATACATCCCGGCGCTTACGGCATGGCAGACCGAATTAATGATGCGATTCCGATGTCCTGTCAGCCAAAACCCACGTCGGCATAGCCCGGCAGAATGGCACGCAAGAAAAGTGTTCCCAACTTCGTAGCCATCTTCGGTAGTGAACGCCGCATCAAAACAGTCGATGCCAATACAATCTTCAAGTGTTCCGAAGTGTGTGCCGTGGACAACATATCCCCATTTGGGATCACCGTATACGACACCGCCTTTTACATAATACTGGTCACCATCGTCGCGAGGGTTTTCCGGGCCGATCATGTGGTGGAAATGGTAGCTATATCGGCCCGCCGGGTTGTCAGTTGTGATGCCAATCTTGTTCATGGCGGCGCTTCCGCCGTACGGAATTTCAATTGGCCACGCTATTTTGGTACGCCCCATCTCGTGCGTCTCGAAGTACCGGTGACGGATTATTGACCTTCCGATCATCGCGATGTGACCACGCGTTCCAGTTGGGTCCTCGCTTTTGAACTTTATCGATCTTGTTGTGTTAAGTACCCATGGGACGCCAACGATTGACCCGTCAGGCCGGTAGGCAGCGGGGTGATTAAACCGTGTCGGCTGTTTGAGGTTGACGATCAATCCATCGACCGACGCAATTTCAATTCGCTCGTCTCGGCGGAAATCAGGATTTCGTTCCCATCGAATGTCCCCCGCACGGTACCCCTTGACCCAGGGCACCTTGTAGGTGGTCGGTTCCGGATACCACCTAGGGTTCGGTGCAATATTCCCATATTGACCACCTCTTTCAACACTTTGTGGATCATCCCAATGATCCGACGCCGGTAAATACAAGACGTCCCCAGCTTTCCACCCATCAACTTGATCGGCTAATCGCAATTGCACCTGACCAGCAGTGATTTCGCCCGCGGCACGAACGGCAGCCGTCTTCGGTCTGCCATGCATAATCCACTCTCCGCTTATACAGGTGATGCCCTGTCCCCATTGTTCTGGGTCGATTGATCGATCAATTGGCTTTTGGCAAATATTAATTTCACAATCGATGGGAGACTCTTCAGTACCCATAATCAGCTTGCCGTGAGGCAGTATCTGGATGTTGTCGCAATACAAACGTGTCGGAGATTGATCATCAAACTTGAGTACGCCCGCGACTTCGATTGATCCAAAACGCGACATGGAATTCAAATCGTAAACTACGGTGATACCGGCAGGAATTGCGACGTCCGCTTCCAAAACTCGTTCGGATTCGGCGTTTGCGTCCTTGCGATTTATGGTGGTGTCGTTTTCTGGCGGTGAATCGCCCCAGACTGCGGGGTCAGACCAGTTTCCCGACTGGACGGCCGTCTGATCCGGCTTAGCCGCAAAACGTGGTATCTCGTCATGATGAGTCAGGATGGATTCGTCGGTTACTTCTTGGGCGACACAACATCCCGCAACGACCATCCAAATGAATGTGGCAGCGATGGTTCTCATTTCGATTACTGAGATTGTGGGAGGGACGAACGACGGCCAGCTGCAATTATACCGTTCTTTGGAACGAAGCGTTCGGGATGGCAGCGTGCCGACGAACAGGACTTGCTGACGGTAAAACGGAAATCGTACAAGCACTTCCTGGTGAAGAGTTTGCCACCAATTAAGACGTCATTGACCAGTCTGGTGGGCCGCTCAGGGTAGATGGTGTCCTAGCTGTACCAGCTATCCGATCAAATTTCCGTCAGCACGTGAGCGTCAGGATCTCGCATAGCGACCAGGTGCGATCAGTTTCTTTGGATCCAATTCGCCTTTCAGCCGCGCGACGAAATTCCAGTACGGGTCGTTGTTTGCCAACGACGTGATGGTCTGGATGCCTGCTCGATAGGGAGGGAAACCGTGATTCATCGAGTGTTTAAGAAGGTCCTGATAGCAGGCATTGGCTCGGACCGTTTCTGATTCGTCTTCGCGGTTGTAGCAGATGGTTGTTGGGCAACACATCACGCGCTCACTGATCATGACGAAAGTCAACAGCGGTTCGAAACCATGGCGTTCAAAGATCGGTTCAA
This sequence comes from Planctomycetales bacterium, assembly GCA_020426665.1. Taxonomy (GTDB): domain Bacteria; phylum Planctomycetota; class Planctomycetia; order Pirellulales; family Pirellulaceae; genus Stieleria. The sequence continues at coordinate 2,785 of JAGQPO010000450.1, read as the reverse complement.
TGAGATTTAAAAACTCGTTGCATGCTGAGCTTGTCAGTGGCACGAGCGGCGTGATCCAGATGACGCCATCGTTTCGATCTAATGGATCGGTTGGCTTTTGTTCCCAGGTCAGTTTTGATCGCCAGCCGCTTCCGCCCAGGTGGTCGCGTACCGGTTCACCTTTCAGCAATGAAATTGCCGATCTCCCGCTTTCCACCTTCGCTTTGAGTTTCTTCACAGGTGGAACCCATGACGAATAACGATAAACGAAGTCGAAAAGCGACAGTTTCTTGTCATCGATGAAGATGGGCCGCGTTATTCGTTTGAGTGACTTTTTGAGTGACTTGCGAACCCCTGCAACGGATGCTTTCGTTCCGTAGATTCCCCCAAGTACATTCCATTTGCCAAGCCCTAACTCCTCCCGAAACTTGGACCGGATTGATTCTGGAAGCGCATCTTCCCCACTCAATTGGTCGTGCGGGAAACGGCGATGGGAGGAGATTACTCGATAGTCATTCGCAAGGTGGACGACGCTGTTGATGACACCGAGAGAACGTAGTGGTCGAAGCGCATCGATTGTGGCACATAAGTCATCCTGTGATTCCAACCTGAATGCATACGCGGTAAAGCATTCAGGCTTGGGGATCAGCCAGATCGTTGCCCGAACAACGATCCCTAGGTTTGACTGCGTGAATAGGCCATCGATCGATGGTCCAAGGCCGGTCTTAGATAGGTTCGAAACGCGGCTTTCTTTGTTGTGTGCCCAGCCGGTTTCCAGAATTGTACCGTCGGCTAGGATGACTTCATATGCACAGGAATTGTGGAAACGATCTCCGTTTGGAGTGTGTCCATAGCCACGCTCCATCAAGTTTCCAATGATCGTTGCGTCTGGACCGGCTCCTGTCGCGTCCAGCCATAGATCGATATTCTTGTCCTTGAGGTGTTGGTAAAGCTGGCCTTGCGTGACCCCCGGTTCGAGGACGGCATAGCCAAGCTCTTCGTTGACCTCCAAGATTCGGTTCATCCCAGAAAGATCAAGAACGATTTGCCCCTCAGTGGTTGGGCAGGCGGAACCGAGTCCCCAGTTCTTGCCACCACTGATCGGGTACAGGTGCAACCCAAATTGTTTGGCAATTTCTACGCAGGCAACAACGTCGTTCTTCGTTTTACCCAACACAACTGCGGCTGGGAGAGGAGCACTCGGAAGCGTTGTTCGACCATAATGGTCGAGTTGCTCTTCGCGATCCAGCACCGCATCGTTTCCAAGACGCTCGCGGAGTGCAGCCATTGCCGCGCCCCTGACGGAGTCATTCTTGGCGAACATTGCTGTTTTCATTTACAGTTGGCCGTTCCGAGTACATTGCAAGATCGCCGAGTTACTGTGGGAGGGATCCTGGGCGCACGTTAAGCTTTGATTGCCACAATTGCGCCGTGGTCACGCGGCAGCTTGACTTGCTTGACATCGGCGAATCCCGATTCTCGGGCCCATTGCTCATATTCGTTCCATGTATAAAGCATCCCTTCCCCGGTGGCGATGGTAAGGAAGTATGGCGACCCGACCGCCGCACTCAATGGACCGGTTTCGTCGTTGTGCTGCATCATATTGAAAATGACAACACGTCCGCCTGATGGAAGCGCGTCAAAGCACTTCTTGAGCAATTGCTTGTTTCGCTCAGGTGACCAAATCGTGCAAAAATGGGCGAGCAAGAAGCAATCTGCATCGGTCGGCAGATCGTCCTCGAAACAGTTTCCATTGACGGCCCCGAGTCGCGCCGCATTCGGGTGTGCGGCGAGTTGTGCACGAGCGAGGTCGGCGACGGTGGGAAGGTCAAAAACTCGCCCCTGCAGTTTGGGATATTTCGCAGTCAGCGTGATGATGTTGGTTCCGTCTCCTCCACCAATATCGACAAGCGACTTGACTCCGGACAAGTCAACATAGTCGGCCAAGATTTTGTTGGTTTGCACTGACAAAGCGGACATCGAGTCATGGAACACTTCTTCGACTTCCGGGTCATGAGCAAGCCGTTGGTAAAGCGTCGGCTCGTCACCCGAAAACTCTTCGAGACCACAATTGCGGAATTCTTTGATAGATTCGTAGAACTTGGGCATCCCTTTGTACATGACGTGTCGCTGCAGCGCGATGTACGGCAACAGGTTGGTTTGGCTGTCGCTGCACAGGACTTCGTTGGCCATACGGGTGTTCTTATAAACTTCTCCACGCTTCTTGATCATGCCGGAGGAAACCAGCCCCAGAAGCATGATGCGGGCGGGTTGCTCTTCGATCCCCAATTCCTCACAAATCTGCTGGCGTGTCATCCCGTTATGATTTTTCAACAAAGTGAACAAATCGAAACGAGATGCGGCATCAAGCGTCTGGAAGAAAATGTGGCCGCCGAAAACCAGAAAAAAACGTTCGACTTGGCGACGCAGGAAGATCCCTTCGACAACATTTCGTTGAAACCAAGCTTTCAGTCGGCTCAAGCGTCTCGAAGGGCGAGATGCGGCGACTGCCTCGACGGGACGGATGCGAACTTTTTGACGCTCTAGTCGATTCGATGCAACGGCAACTGACATCGTTCTATGTCTCCATTTCACTGATTTTGCAGGGGGGTTCGGGCGGGAGGCTCTCCGTCGCCACAAAACAATAGGTCTTGAGAACTCAAAAAAGTAGAAAAGTCAAATTTTCTCCGCAAATTTCCAGACACCGCTCAGACACAAGAAGAACCGCGGTGCAGCCCCAGCCACAACTGTTATTCCCACGGCCGGAACCCAGATGTCAACCACAGTTCTCCAGATCCAACGTGGT
>JAGQPO010000449.1 GCA_020426665.1 Planctomycetales bacterium | reverse complement strand
TTCAGCGTTGTGAATTGTTCCGGGAATTTGCTCGCGACGTCGTTTGACTCGGTGACGTCGTCGACCAGGTTGTAAAGTTCAAAGTGGTCCTTTTGGAAATCGGTGCTGAGTAGTTTCCAGTTCCCGTCCACGACGGCGGCACCTTTCTTGTAACGAAAAAAGATAGGTTCGGGGCGATGTTCTTCCGCCTCGGAAGGGCCTTTCAGCAGGGCTGTTAAACTGATTCCGTCGCGAGGACGATCGGGGATCGGGTGGCTTGTTTGAGCGAGTTCTAACAACGTGGGCATCATGTCCATGACGCTTGCGGGGTAATCGGTTTGGCGCGGGGCAACCGTGCCCGGCCATTCGATGATTCCCGGCACACGCAGTCCGCCTTCGAAAATTGTGCCTTTGTTACCGCGCAGTCCGCCGGTGGTCGGTGGCGTGATTTTTGGCAAGCCACCGTTGTCGCTGCAGTACCACACGAGGGTTCGTTTTTCGATTCCCAAGTCTCGCAGTGACGACCGCAAATTGCCGATGCTTCGGTCCAGTGCGACCAACTCGCCATAGTGATGCATCGACGATTCATCCAGGTCCTCGAACGGACGGTAGTCGTCCGCGGATGCTTTGAAGGGTGCGTGCGGTGTGCCGTACCAAATCACGGTGAAGAAGGGTTTGTCGGACGTCGCTTGTTTTTCGATGTGCTTGATCGCTTCGGCGATAATCACGTCGGACGAGTCGCCCTGGAAATCTTCGATCGTGCCTTCGCGACTGAGCAGAGGATCGCGGTCATAGAAATTGGTGACCGACAACCAGTGGTCAAATCCGAACGTGCCCGGGTGAAACGGATCGTGTTTAAAGATCGGCACGCCGGGACCTCGCAAACCGTTTAGGTGCCATTTACCGAAATGCGCCGTTTGGTAGCCGGCTTTGGATAGCGTTTGCGCCAGTGTGACTTCTTGGTGTCGCAGTGCGTATCCGTGCTCCGGAACGCCGACGCGATAACAGGACCGTCCGGTCATGACCGCGGCGCGGGTCGGCGAACAAACCGGGGCTCCCGCATAGAAGCGATTGAATCGCAATCCCGATTCACTCATCGCATCCAAGTTGGGCGTTTTCAATCGCGGGTGATGGTTGTAACCGGTTTCGCCCCAGCCCTGGTCGTCCGCCATCACCAGGATGATGTTCGGCCGATCGGCGGCGGCAAGGGGTTGTAACAACAGCAGAGGAATGGCAAGCAACAGCAAACGCATCTTGGGCTCCAACGCCGGGCAAATCAGGGCAGGGTAGGGTAGGGGAGAGGAGTCCCAGTTTAGCCGGTTGCGTCGATCTTTGTGCTGGAGTCACCGACGAGGCTCGAAGAACAGAATCTTGCCCCGCATCTAGGTGGCAAAAGATTCAGCAACCGTTGGTGTCTAGCCTTTGGGTGATTCTTTGTCGCTGCGTAGCAGCGGCGGTGGCGGCTAAAGCCTGGACACCAACATCAACAATTGAGGGTGGGCGGTGAAGGCGTGAACGAAGCACTAGCGAGAGCGGAAACCGAGGATGCGGGCGCGAGGTGCCAGGCCGCCGGTAGCGATCGGTTGATCCAATAAGAAGCTGCCCTTGTTGCCCGCCTGGTCGGTTGCGTCGACACGCAAGTAAATCGCTGGCGGCAATTTCGGGTCGGCCGGCCAGACGTACAAGCCGTCATTGCGCAAGCCGGCCGCGATCGTGGTCCATGGGCCGTCCAGCGAATCGCTGAACGCAATTGCCACGGGGCGGTTGGTCAGGTTTTCATCGCTGCATTCATAGCGAATGACCAACGAACCGGTACGGTCGCCTTCCCCGTAACGCGCCGACGTGATTTTGATTTTTGGCATCGTTTGATCAACGATCACCGCGATGTCAGGCGTGTCGCCTGGCAGCGGGCGAGGACTTTTTAGTCCGTTGTTTCCGAGCACGACGATTCGAAACGCAAAGACGCCTTCGCCCTTGGTTTCGATGTCGAAGGGGCTGGTACGATCTGGATCGGCGCCCCAACGCTTCCAAGTCCGGCCGGCGTCGATGCTGCCGTACAATTCAACTGCTTCGACACCAGAGGCGCCGACGGCTTCCAGTTCGTAATCCAAGCTGAATCGATTCGAATCGCTAAATCGGAAGGGGACGTTTCGCGCCAATTGGGCGCGATCGAATTGGTCCTGTTGTTCACGACTGATCTGTTCGGCGCGCTCGACTCGGTAACGCCGATCGTCTTGGGGAGTGCGACTGGGCGCAGGCGTTGGAATCGTTTCCGGGGTCGGCGGAATCCGGTTCGGCGTCGTCTCCGGTTCGGGCGACATCGGACGCAGTGCTTCGTTTAATGAACGTGGTCGGTCCGATCCGTCGGGGGTCTGAGACTCGGAGGATGGGACGCCTGGAGAAATTGTCTCTGGACTTGCTGTGCCCGGCGCGAAGCCATCCGGGAATGGAGTTGGCACCGCCTCGGTGATCGGATCGTCGGGAGATCGTGTCGATGCATTGGCATTCGGTGCGGGCAATTCAGCCGGCGGCGTCGAGAGTGTTTCTGGTATCGCTGGTGAATCGTTTTGCGGCGCGTCGGGTGTGGGCGCCGGCAAGACTTCGATTCCGTCGGGCGTCACCTTGGCGGTCAAACCCGAGGCCGGCAAAGTCTTGGGCCCCGACATGTTCACTGCCGGTGGGGCCACTCCCACTGGGTCTTGCGCAGCGAACTGGTTGATTCGGATTTGGTTCGGCCGATCCATGTCTTGGAATGCCGACCCAAAGGTATTCAATGCTCGTCCGGGCGGGTCGGCTGATGGAGAGTTCGTCGCTGATGATGATGATGGTTGCGCTGATGTTTGGCGTGGTGATCCGCTGCGTGGTGATCCGCTGCGCAGTGAACTTGCATCGGGTGTCCGGAGCGGTCCGGAGCCTGGTGATTGCAACGGATAGGTTCTGGGCGGTACAGCAGATGGCAGCGCAGCAGATGGGGCGGTTGCAGTTGTCGCGCCAGCGTCGCCGGGTCCCAGCAAGAAGCTTGGCGGATCGCTCGGTCCGGCAGCCGTTTGAATTCGCAGCCGGTTGGGCATTGCACGGTCGCCGGGCATTGCACATTCGCCGGGCATCGGGTTTGTCGGCGTCGGGTTCGGATTCGCCCTGGGGGATTGATTTGAGTCCGGTGGAATCGCGGCAAAGCGAGGTCCGTCTGTCAGTGCAAAACGGGGGCGTCGAAATGTCTTTGCATCAACCGAGACATTTCCGAGCGAATCGGTGGCCGTGATGTGGACTGACATTTGGCGCCAATCATCGGCGGGTTGAACGTTGAATCGTCCATCGGCATCGGCAGCCGGATTGGGGACGGTTTTCCACTCGCGAACGACATCGGTCGCATAGAGGATCCGCAGGGTGGCAACCTTGTGCTGATCCGACAGTTTGACTTGGGCCGAAAGTTTACCGTCGACGTCAGCACTTGCGGTCAGTTCGATCGCGGGGCCGGAGGAGTCGATCAAGATTTTCCGTTCGGCGGCAAGTTGGCTCGGCAGATCATTGGCATTGCTCAAATCGGTCGAGTGGGCGAACCAGTATTCGCCATCCGATGGGGCTTCGAAGTGAAATCTGGTGATCGGGAGGGTCTGTTCGTCGGCCGTTTCCCACGACTTTCCTCGATCCGAGCTGACGAACAGTCGAACCTGTGTGGCTGCAACGCCACGATCCATTTGAAATGGGATATCAAAAACGCGAGATCGGAGGACAATGGTCTCGCTGTCCAATTCGGCTGCATCCAATTCGACGGCGGCTGGAATTGCAAGCAGGACGGCCATCCCGAAGGATGCCGCCATTAGGATCAGGGATCGATTGACGATTCCCCCCAAGGATTGGCCGAATGCGCGCATCGGATGCGTCCGAGTCGAATGAAAGGGGTGTACCACATGTTCGGATTCGGCAATTTGGGGGGCGGTTCTTGATCGGGATGCGGGAAAAAGGTTCGGAGAGTGACGTTCGCTTAAGAGAAAGTTGATGATTCAGTATCAATATGATGTGGTTGTGATTGGCGCCGGACACGCCGGAACGGAGGCCGCTGCCGCCGCGGCTCGCTTGGGCGCTCGTACGGTGCTATTGACGACCAATTTGGATACGGTTGGTCAAATGTCTTGCAATCCAGCGATCGGTGGTGTCGCGAAAGGCCAGATCGTGCGCGAGGTCGATGCGTTGGGCGGTTTGATGGGCCGGGCGATCGATGCGACGGGGATTCAATTTCGGTTGCTCAATTGTCGCAAGGGACCGGCGATGCACAGTCCGCGAGCCCAGGCCGACAAGAAGGCGTATCAGCAATACATCAAGCATGCGATTGAGCTGCAAGACAATTTGGATTTGCGCCAGGAGACCGTCGACGACTTGTTGACCGAATCGACGCCGGAGGGAGATCGGGTGGTCGGTGTTCGGGTTCGTGGTGACGCCGAGTATCGGGCTGCCGCCGTAGTGCTGACAACCGGCACGTTCCTGTCGGCGATCATGCACACCGGAGAAGCCAAAACCGCCGGCGGAAGGGCAGGGGAGGGGACGACAACCGGAATCAGTGCGGCGCTTGATCGAATGGGGTTTGAAATCGATCGATTCAAAACCGGTACGCCGGCCAGGTTGAATCGCAGAACCATCGATTACGCGGGCTTGGAAGAACAGCCCGGTGATGAAGACCCACAACCTTTCTCGTTCATGAACGATTCGCTATCGATTAACCAGGTGCCGTGTCACATCGCGCTAACCAACGAAGCGGTGCACGATTTAATCCGCGCGAATCTGCATCGCGCCCCGATGTACAGCGGACAAATTAACTCGCGAGGCCCACGTTATTGTCCTTCGATCGAAGACAAGGTGGTGCGATTTGCCGACAAGAACAGTCACCAATTGTTTTTGGAACCCGAGGGCCACCACACCGAGGAAATCTATGTCAACGGGATTTCCACAAGCCTGCCGCGGGATGTTCAAGACGGCATGTTTCGTTTGATCCCAGGGTTGGAAAACGCGACGATCATGCGCTACGGATATGCCGTCGAGTACGACTATTGTCCGCCCACGCAGCTGTGGCCGCATCTGGAATCAAAACGGGTCGCCGGGTTGTACTTTGCCGGCCAGATCAACGGAACGACCGGTTATGAAGAAGCCGCCGGCCAGGGCTTGATCGCCGGGTTAAACGCGGCGCGACAGATCGCCGGCAAAGGCACTTGGGTTCCCACGCGGGACCAAGCATATATCGGTGTGTTGGTCGACGATCTGGTCACCAGCGGGACCGACGAGCCGTATCGGATGTTTACAAGTCGTGCGGAGTATCGGTTGCTGCTTCGCCAGGACAACGCCGACCGCCGATTGACGCCCGATGCCGATCAAATGGGTTTGATTGACGCAGACCGGCGGGCAAAATATGCGGATAAAATAGACGACATGGCAAAGGCGATGGAGTTACTTGGCGGCGTCCGCGTGCCGACCGCCAAAGGTGACGTCAAAGGCGACGTGTTCTTGCGACGACCCGAAGTCGATTGGACACGGATGATTCAAATCATTCCGCAACTTGAATCGATCGGACGACAGGCCGCACAGCAAGTCGTCTTTGATATCAAGTATGAAGGCTACGTCAGTCGGCAGAGGGACGAGGTTGCACGCCAGCAGCGGATGTTAAACAAAAAGATTCCTGGTGCTTTCGACTACGCAACGATCACCGCGATGCGCAATGAAGCAAGAGAAAAGCTTAGTCAAATCCGCCCTGTGACGTTGGATCAGGCACAGCGAATCAGCGGAATCACGCCGGCCGATATTGCGCTGTTGCTAGCATACCTGGAGTCCCCTTCATCAAGGTTGTAAGCAATGTTGTGGCCAAGCGTTCTAACCTATCTTGACCTGCTGTGAGGATTCGGTAAGATTCACCGGTCGGGCAATTCTGGCAAGCTTGAGGGTTTCGGAGTTTGCTGTTGCCTACGTTTTTGACGCAAGTTGGCTATGAAATGCTCTTGTGCGGAAACGTGGGGGTTTTGCTAAAAGGGACGTGTCGTGCTGGTTTGGTGACTGGCACATAAAATGCGAGCTTGATGCTGGCATGGAAAGACACGTAATCGGGTGGTCCGAAAGTTTGGTTCACTCGCGACAAACGCACAGGTTGGGAAACGGCTCGTCCTGCAGGGAGGATGGTTTCTGCGATGACCACAAAGACGGTCTTTACAACAGGCGAAGCGGCCAAGATCTGCAAAGTCAGCCAGCAGACGATCATTCGTTGCTTTGACAATGGTTCGCTTAAAGGTTTTCGGGTTCCGGGAAGTAAGTTTCGACGAATCCCTCGTGAGCAGCTTTATCTGTTCATGAAGGACAACGGAATTCCTACCGATGCACTCGAGAGTGGCAAGAAAAAGTTGTTGATTGTTGATGATGACCAGGATCTGGTCGATTTGATGAAAGACGGCTTCACGCGCGATGGCCAATTCGACATTCGCACGGCGAATAATGGTTTTGATGCGGGAATGGGCGTCAAAGAGTTTCGGCCTGACTTGGTCGTGCTGGATGTGATGCTGCCCGATATCAATGGGAAAGAAGTGTGCCAGCGGGTTCGGAGCGATCCGGCCCTGGATATGGTCAAGATTCTGTGCATTTCCGGGATGGTAGAGCACAACAAGGTCGACGCGTTAAAGGCTGCTGGAGCAAATGACTTCATGCAGAAGCCGTTTGCGATTGACGACCTGGTGTTGCGGGCCTGCGACCTGCTGGAAATGGAACGTAACTTCCCGAATTAGATGACCGCGGTGACGAGTCTCCGCAACCAGGCAAACGAACTCTCATTTCCAGGGTCCTCGCGGGGGCTCGGTTGGTGGGGCGTGCTGCCGCCCATCTCTCGTGGACCGAACCGGTGGTGGTTGCCACTATCGGATACGTCGTTGGTTGCGCTTGCCGACGCGATTTCTCAATCGTGCGGCGATTGGAGTCAACCCGGATCGATCGTCGTTCGGCGAGTCGTGTCAGCATTCGGCGAAGATCCCCCGCTGCTGTTGTTTGCATTATTGCGCTGGCCCGGCGAAGGGTTTGTGTCGCTGGTCGAATTGGCCGAGTGGTTGGTCGGGGTTGCGCCGGCCGAGTTTTCCGGCGGCGAGTGGATTTTATCGGCGCCCGAAATCACCGACCAACATCAACGGCACTGGTCGCGTTTGCTTGCAAAGAACCACCGTACCGAGTCCCGCGAATGGATTGAATCGGCAGCCGAGTGGCTTGAGGTCCTGGGGCCGGCGGTCGACCCGGAATGGATGGCGGAGTTGCCAGCGATTATCTGGGATGCCGAACCGGCACCGAAACGCAAAATCGCCGGCAGTGTTTTGTTGCAAAACCTGGCGCGTGCCCGCGAGCGTGAATTGGTGACCGAAGAAAACCTGTCCGCACTGGCGGAGAAGCGAAAAAGTGCGGCGGCAAAACAACTTGCGTACGGATTGAGTCATGAGATCAACAATCCGCTTGCGAATATTTCAGCGCGTGCCCAGCATTTGGCACGCGACGAATCGGATCCCCAGCGAATTCGATCGCTTCAACAGATCGTGCAACAGGTTTACCGCGCCCACGAAATGATTGCGGGGTTGATGTTTTATGCGAATCCGCCCGAAGTGCATCGTCAGAGCGTAGATTTAAACGAATTGGTGAATGAAGCCGCATCGGAATTTCGCAGCCGGGCGGACGAGGCAGAGATTCGTTTATTGACCGAAACCATAGAATCGCCCGCGGTCGCAGTGGTGGATCGATTGATGATGCTTGAGGCGATTCGCGTTTTGCTAAGAAATTCGATCGAGGCGATCGGCAGCGGCGGGACGGTTGTCGTGTCGACGGATGAAGTGACGGATGATTCCGGCCCATCAAGATGGCTGATTCACGTCGCCGATAGCGGTCCTGGGTTAAGCGTCCAGGATTCGCGACACGCCTTTGACCCGTTTTACAGTGGTCGCGAAGCCGGCCGCGGCTTGGGATTGGGGCTGTGTCGAGCCTATCGGGTTGCAAAATTGCATGACGCCACCATCCGCCTTTCTGGTGGATTGGCAGGTTGCGTGGCGACGATCAGCATCCCCCGGTAGTCGATCGGCGGGTGATGGTCGATAATTTCGGGTGGAAGTTATCCGTTTGGTCGTATTGGGTCTTAAATCTTCATGCTTGATTCTGCTTTGGAAGTGCTGCGATTGCAGGCTACTGGTGAAGCGTCGGCGGTCGAAATCGCTCAGCGGGCGATTGACGCGATCGATGCGTCCGGGGCGGTGCACAATGCCTTCACCCACGTTGATCGGGAATTGGCGATCAAAACTGCCCGTTCGATCGACGAACAACGATCTTCCGGTCAGCCGTTGGGTCCGCTGGCCGGCGTACCAGTGGCGGTCAAAGATGTATTGTGCACCGCCGACATGCCGACGACGTGTTCATCGGAAATGTTGCGTGGGTATCGGCCACCCTATGACGCCACGGTTGTCGCAAAGTTGCGAGCCGCCGGCGCGGTGATCGTCGGCAAGACGAACATGGACGAGTT
>JAGQPO010000448.1 GCA_020426665.1 Planctomycetales bacterium | reverse complement strand
TCGGCTGGCCCCAGGCTATGGATGTTGACGGCCGTTGGCCGATAACTTTCAGTCTGATCATTACCGCCCTGCCTGCAATGAAACGACTGAGTGCTTCGATATGCCTGGGTGATCGTGTTTCAGGAGCGATACTCCACCACAACGAAGACCAGACGGTGACCGTCGCCATCAATGAAACTCATCCCGAAATGGGTGTCGTTGTGTCGGGACCAATGATCCTACTGAAAGGGTTCGTTCTGATGTTCGGCATTGGGCTGACATTCGTGGGCTGCGTACTTCTACTCGTCAAACTTGGCTTGCTGGCCGTCGACGCCGTTTGAAACAAGCGAAGCCGCTCTTGAGGCACGATTGGGTACCGGATAGAACCGATCGTCAACGAGCCTTTGCATGGCACCCAACGCGCGATCCAACGTTTCGCGTGAATTCAGGCTAAAAACCGGAACTTGCCGAACACTGTTGAACGACCGACCTCAGCCGCGAACCGCCGCCTCGATCTTAGAGACGTCAATCTTCGTCATCTGCATCATCGCATCAAAGACTCGTTTGGCCGCGTCAGCGTCTGGGCCAGTGAAAGCTTGTGAAAGTGCGGTTGGCGTAATTTGCCAGTTCACGCCCCATTTGTCTTTGCACCAACCACATTGACTCTCCTGACCGCCATTGCCAACGATGGCGTTCCAATAGCCGCCTGATGTTCTTTAAACATTCGGCTTACTTCTCTGTCCGCGGCTCGAATTTCGAACGGCCCAGCTTTCAATCCGGGATGTTTTGACATCAGGGCGATTGCGTGGTTCAGGTCGCGGGCTTCCAGGACGTTGAATCCTGCGAGGACTTCTTTTGTTTCTACGTACGGGCCGTCGGAAACGTCGACGGAACCGTCTCTCAGCCGCAGTGTGACTGTGTTGCGACTCGAATCGAGCGCCTCGCCGCCCACGACATGGCCAGCCTGCTGTAGTTCGTTATGGTATTCGAAGCATTCATTCATGAACCGCTTCCGTTCGTCATCCGATTTGCCATTCCAAGTTGCCTCGTTGAGGTATCCTAAACAGATGAATTTCATAGCCTGATTCCTTGGATCGCTGTTACGCTGGGAACAGGGCACGTCCGCCCTTTCATCAACTGGTCGCTCGGAGATCAGCCAAATCGACAGTAAACGATTTGAAAACTCGAAAATCCGATATCTGCGAGCCGCACTTGCATTTTGCCCTTTACGCTCGCCCCGTTACTTCGGTGCCGGATTAGAATGCCCCCATCGCGGCAAAACCGCGGGCCAAGCGCCAGGTGTCCATTTACGCTTTGGGAAGAACCGTTGATGAAAAGTATCCTTTCTCTAACCCTGTTGGTCATGGTTTCCTCTGCTGCGTTGCCTCTCCAGGCGAAAGAGTTCAAAACTGTTCTCTATCAAGACGAGTTCGAGGGCGACTCGCTCAACGAGCGATGGGGGAGCTGGAAAAGCGAATCGGTGGTACGCGACGGAGTTCTGGTTGGGATCACGCCTAAGGATGCCGACCATCCATCTGTGAATTCGATTGACTTTCCAGACCAATCCGATCTTGAGGTGGCGGTCTCATTTCAATTTCGCGGCTCTCCAAGCCTATCCGTCATGATTCGGGATCTGGATTACCAAGGGTCTCATGCCGGTCATATTTGCCACGTCGCCATCAGGCCCCAAATGGTGACACTTTACGATGGCAAGACAGGCATCTTTCGAAAGGACATTCGCGAAAAACGCAAAGCAGGCGAAAAGCTGGATGCCGCAACCGAAGCAATGCTTCAACAGAAAACGTCACGAAATGCAATTCAACTCGACCCGCAAGCCTGGCACGATTTGGTGATCCGAATCGAGGGCAAGACAATGGAGGTATACATCGACGGTAAAATAGCGGGGCGGCTGGAGTCCGAAGGCATCGCGCACGCTGCGAAATCGAACATGAATCTTACGACGGTGGATCGGGAGGTCCACTATGATCACTTTGCGCTTCGCGCGCCTTAGTAATGGTATTGAGTCGACCGGTTTGACGCCGGGTGGTTCCATCATGTGCGTCTTCGGAACAACTTGAAATGTAGTTGAAAGCCTCGATTCGCTGGGAAAAGAGTGCGGCGGGTACAGAGTCACTTCTTTTCAACACAGGGACAGACCTGCACCGCGTCGATGCCGAGGATTTGAAGTGCCATGTCTGGAAATTTGGCGTTTCCAGCGTTCGTCACAGGGAAAAGCTGGGTTCGACGCGAGGCTGGCCGGTTACGCCCGATGCGAATTCGGCGCAATCCCTGCGATCGACAATCCAAGCAATTCGTTCGACGCGTGATTCGCCATGGATGATTTGCCGAGTTCGGTGGAACGACTACGATGCGGCGGAAACGTGTAAGCTAAACGAGGAAATCAAGATGGCTCAAGATCGCGTAGCATTTATTCCGTGGAATGAAAATCAGGCCGGTAACTTCAAGACGGAGTACGAGAGGAACAACACTCAACGCGGTGCCAGTCACCACAAGCGAAAGTGGACGATGGTCTATTTGGATAGCCCGGGTACTCCGCTGGCAGACATGGGATTTGGCTTTGGTACGCGACTACATATTGCAGGACACGGGGATATTGGTGATCCCGAGATCGCTGCCGATCATGGTACCGGTGGCGCCGACCGAAGCTACGTCGAGGTGGCAGATATGCTGTTTCAGAAGGGACTGCAAAAGCGATATATCGGCACCATTGCCTGTGATGTGTGCTACAGTGCTCTCGGCGACCCTCCTTTCGCAAAATTGCTGGCCAAAGAGCTGTGGAGCCGCGGTCTTAAAGCGAGTTGCGTCCTCGGATACAAAGGAAGCCTTTACGCGACATACGATTCCTTCTATGCCGATGGTAGCGACATGGGCGGAAAATACAGCCATCGCATGGTCGAACTCGATGATGGAAGTGAAGTGAAATCCAGCAAGGCACAGTGCAGGTTCTTCGGTTGGACCTAAGCAATGATGACAGCCCGCGTTGATTTGACTTTGCGTCCAACTCGCTGATTCTTGCCTGCAACTTATGCATTGCCCCTCAGCGAGACAATTCGAGGAGCAGCCTGCAGGGCGAGATCCGTTATCGGGGATGGGATTTGCTGAATTGGCGTCCGACGGATCGCATCTGCTCCTTCAGCAAATCAGAAATCTGTTTGTGATTGTAGGGTTTCTGAAGAACACCATCGGGTGCCATTCCCGTTGCGTACTCGGTTGATTCGACGTCCGAAACGCACCCCGTACAAATGATGGTCGTCAAACCTGGATAGGATTGCTTGATTTCACGCAATACATCGCGTCCGTGCATACCAGGCATTGACCAGTCCAGAAGAACAATGTCGATCGAATGATGCTTTTCCAGGAGCTCCAAAGCTTGCTCGCCGGAGCTGGCCGAAAAAACGGTTGCGCCTTGAAGTTCCAGCAGGATCTGAATCGACTTTAGCACGATCGGCTCGTCGTCAACCAACAGAAAGCATCGGTCATTGATCGTTGGATCGGCGTTTTGCAAATCGACCTGCGCGCGAACAGCTGTCTTGTCCTTTAACGCTGGCAGATAAATCCGAAACTCCGAGCCCACACCCAGTTCTGATTCACAGGTGATCCGACCGCCGTGTTGTTCAACAATCCCTTGCGCCATGGCCAGGCCGAGACCCGTTCCCTTTTCCTGCTTCGTGGTAAAGAAGGGTTCAAACACGTACTTTAAAGTCTCGTGCTTCATTCCGCACCCTGTATCGCGTACCGAGACAACGATCTCACTGTCGGTGCCGGCCCGGTGCTCGAGACGAGTGGATACAGTGATTTCGCCTCCCTCCTCCACTGCATCAATGGCGTTGAGACACAGATTCAAAATCACTTGTTGCAACCGAGCCTCGTCAACATTTACGTGCGGCAGTCCGCCTGTAAGCTCCGTCGACAGGGTACCCTTATTTCGCATCATTGGTTTGACGAGATGCGTCACTCGGACGACGAGATCGTTGATATCCTGAGCATGTCGGTTCAAAAGTGTCCTGCGAGAATAGCTGAGCAGTTGCGTCACAAGCTCGGCTGCCCGGTCGGTTGCATCCAACGCAATTTCAAGCATTTCGTTCGTTCTGTCGACTGCCAGCAGGCCGCCTTCCTTTGCCACATACAGGCTGTTTTGGATCGCGGACAGAAGATTATTGAAGTCGTGTGCGAAACCTCCGGCAAGACGGCCGACGGCGGTTTGCCTTGAGGCCTCGGCAAGAGAATCAAGTAAGTTCTGTCTTTCACTCAGATCATAGATCGCCCACAGACGGCCCAGGAATTGCTGTTGTGCGTCGATAATCGGGGCGGTGAAAATGCCCAGCACCTTTAGGTGCTCTGCCTCTGTTGTTCTGAGTCGCAACGACGTTTCCATCGTCTCTGTGGGACTATGATTTAGTTCGTCCCACGTCAAGTCGGCGCTATCCCCAGCAAGACGACTTGAGATCTGCCGCTGCACCTCTCGAACGTCGTCACCAACTTCAATGGGAAACGAAAGGATTTCGATTGCACGTTCATTTCGGTGTACAATTCGGTCGTCTTTACCCGCGATCAGAATCCCATCTCGCACGGTCTTTGACACCAATTGCAGCTGAGCATTGAGATTCACCACGCTGTCTCGGTTTTGGCGAAGTTTTGAGTGGAGTGAGCGTAATCTCAATAAGCCCATCAGGGCAACGATCACAATGGTGGTGACCACACCGACTGTGGCGGGAGACCAAAACGAGACTCGATCCACGACCCTGATGTCATCCAATGTCGGTGCATGGATGATAAACTCGCTGTCCGTGGCTCCGTAGATAGAACAAGTGCCTGTTGCCTCGATGGTCTTCGCCGTCTTCAGATCCAACGGCTCGATGGACTGGTCCCAGATGTGAACTTCGAACGTTCTGCCGTCAGCACTCAGAAAGATCTTGTCAGGGAACCCACTCGTTTCGTGATGTAAATAATCGCCACTGACCTTCACTCGAATACATTCCGAGTTTTCGGCCGAAATCTGTTTGACGTCGGCGAGCGGTACGTCCTGCAGCGGAGCACTTCCAACAATCGAGATTAATTTGGCAATGAGGAACGCACCGCCGCTAGGTAAGGGTTCCTTCAGTCCAAATACATCGACAATATCACCTGTGGAAACCGGAAGATGCTCTCGGTTGAGTAAGAAAACTCCGTCGCTGCCATTCTGAACGTAAAACCAATCGGGTGTTACAAACGTGACTTGCCCCTTGACGCGAAACTGGCTGACATCCTTCTCCCAAATCTCTGAAACAGATTGACCGGGGATGGGTTCCAGTGCAACGCTTGGTTTCGTAGCCACCTGGAGGAACTCTTCGGGGCAGGCGATTGAGTAGACCACCGGAGCATTCTCGGTGACCTGGTGGCTCAGATTTCCGGTGATGCGAAGTTTTGCTCCGACGAGCGCTGCGAGTTCGCTCACATCCCTGTGAGCCGGGCAGGTTACAGTGGTCGAGACCCCACCAAGGGAGGTGTAAAGACTAAACGATTTTCCGTCAGTCACAATCGAGTGCACATCGACTTCCGCAGTCACCCAACCGGCAATGTCGCCGAACTTGATCTTCTCTATGTCCACTTCAACGGGGGCGACCATGCTGCCTTGGCCTAAGGCAGGCGGAATTCGTTCCAGGTCCTGCAGGTAGATAACGTTTCCGACCTGATGTGGGTCGGTTCCCGTTGTTCCCCGAATCTTTACAAGCGTTCCGGGAGGAAGGAATTCGCCGGCGTTCGTCACGACAATCATGTCGCGGCCCTGTCCGGCAAAAAAAGAATGGGATTGTGGATTAAAGCAGTATACGGTCGCCTCAAGTTCGCAACGGTGTTTTGCGTCGGCCTCAGCTCGCGTCATCTCCTTGACTGTTTCTATCCTGCCAATCGGCTCGGCCACGGTCTGTCCAAACACAACCTCGGATAGGAAAACCAGAGTCACAAACACGAACAGGTTGAATTCGCTCGGTTTCATCTCATTCGCTTGGCGTGGCAGTTACTGTCCCTACAACAACCTACAGGAAATTGCGTGACAGGTCGATGATTCGCCATCCCAAATCAGGAGTCTTTGCCGTTTTGCATTGGCGAATTTTCGACAACGATCCCTTCGCGATGGCTTGCGTGGTCTTTGTGACTTTGCCACCGTCCTGAAGGAAATAACGCAAAAGCGAATGACTTTTTGAACCGGCAAGACGAAAATCTCGGTCAACAAAGAAAATGAGTGACACCGGTTGCTTGGCAAACTACCTGACTTCCAAAGGACAACTTTCGTGAAACATTTATGCACCCTGATCACACTGCTCTTGGCCATCCCGATCGCAACTGCCGATGAGCCGGTAAGAGAGCGGATAGAATGGATCGACATTTGGGTCACGGACGCTGACAAGGCCGACCGTCCACGAGTCCTGTTGGTTGGCGACTCGATCACAAGAGGGTATTTCGGTGCTGTGGAAAAGCATCTCGCAGGGAAGGCCTACTGTGCCCGGTTGACCACTTCGAAATGTGTTTCCGATCCAACGTTCAACGACGATCTGAAACTGATGTTGAAGCAGTACAAGTTTTCTGTCATTCACTTCAACAACGGTCTTCATGGATGGGGCTACACAGAAGAGCAGTATCGTGATGGTCTTGTAAAAACCATGTTCGTTGTGAAAGAACATGCCGATGATGCCAAGTTCATTTGGGCAACGACAACGCCGGTGCGTGAAAAGTCTGATTTGGAAACCTTCACTGAGCGGACCGATCGAGTCAAAGTGCGAAACAGACTCGCCTCAGAGATCATGACGGAGCAACGCATCCCAACCGACGACCTTTTTGAACTGGTCGAGGACCATGCCGAGTGGACTTCGGGCGACGGCGTTCATTTCAATGGACGGGGAAATGACGCCCTGGCGAACAAAGTGGCAGCCAGCATCTTGGAGAATTTGCCTCCAATAGAATCTTTAGAAAAATGATTCTTTGGCGCGGTCCTGAAGCACTGGAGAAGGCTTTGTCGATTGTCAAATCCGTCCAACAACGAGCTCGCGGCAGCGCGGGATCATCCAAGAAGTCAACGCATTTGTTCGTCGCTATTGTATCAGCAGCGCGCTGCTTCCCAGCGTGTTGA
>JAGQPO010000447.1 GCA_020426665.1 Planctomycetales bacterium | reverse complement strand
TGTCGACGGACCGGAAGTCCGTCGTCCCACCAAAACCCGAATTGGAACGAAGCACTCGTCGTCCGTCTCAATTTATTCAACTCAAAGACCTAACACTCCCCAACGCCTCTTTGTCGTTTCACCAGCCAGTAACACTTTCCTCCCGATGACAGCTACCGCCACTAAATCGAATTACAACGCCGATGCCATCGTCGCACTCGAAGGCTTGGATCCAGTGCGCAAACGACCGGGTATGTACATCGGCGGTGTCGGCACGGCAGGACTTCACCATTTGATCTGGGAAATCGTTGNNNCGGTCGACGAGGCGATGAATGGCTATGCCAGCGAGATCACGGTGACGCTTCACAAAGATGGCCAAACCATCTCGGTCGCCGACAACGGGCGAGGCATCCCGGTCGACAAACACCCCAAGACCAAGAAGCCGGCCTTGGAAATGGTGCTGACTATCCTGCACGCCGGGGGAAAATTCGAAGGCCAAAACTACAAAACCGCCGGCGGTTTGCACGGCGTCGGTGCATCGGTCGTCAACGCACTCAGCAAAGAATTGACCGCCGTTGTCCGTCGCGACGGATCGCAATTCCGAATGACGTTTCAACGCGGCAAAGCAACCAGCAAGCTACAGAAGTTGAAAGGGTCCGTTCGCGGAACCGGAACAACGATCACCTTTACGCCCGACCCCCAGATTTTCCCCAAAACGACTTTTGACACGACGCTGATTCGGTCACGTCTGGAAACGGCCAGTTTTCTGCATCGCGGCGTCAAAGTCATTTACGTTGACGAGGTTGCAAACACCAAAGAGACGTTTTTGCACGAAAACGGGATTGTTGATTACCTTGCCAAAGTCCTCAAGGAACGCAAGGCCAAGCCGATCCACGAGACCCCATTCAGCCACGCCGTTGACGATGAAATCCGACTGGAAGTAGTGCTGCAATGGACCGAATCGACCGACGAACACGTTCGCAGTTACGTCAACGGGATTCCAACCGGCAGCGGCGGAACGCACGAAAATGGTTTTCGCAGTGGGCTAAACAAAGCTGTACGCAACTACGTCGACACCCATAACTTGACGCCGCGCGGAGTCAAAATCACCCACGAAGATATTCGTGAAGGCATGGTGGCGATCGTCTCCATCTTTATCAGTGACCCATCATTCCAGGGTCAAACCAAAGATCGATTGAACAACCCGGAAGTCCAACCGCTGGTTGAAACTGCCGTCCGCAGCGAAATCGAGCAATGGATGAACAGCAACCGATCGATCGCCGATTCGATCGTCGCAAGAATCATCGCCGCCGCCCGAGCCCGTGCCGCATCACGCGCCGCGTCCGAAGCGATCTCGCGCAAAGGCGGTTCCAAACGAACCATGTTGCCCGGCAAATTAAGCGATTGTTTGTCCGGCGGCAAAATGGAATCGGAATTGTTTATCGTCGAAGGCGACTCAGCCGGTGGAAGCGCGAAACAGGGACGTGACCGAAATTTTCAAGCGATTCTTCCACTGCGTGGGAAAGTTTTAAACACCGAAAGCGCGACCCTGAAGAAGATCCTGGACAACAAAGAAATCCAGGACGTCGTCGCATCGTTGGGATGCGGGATCGGACCCAAGATGGATGTCGCCGCTCTGCGCTACGGACGCATCATCCTGCTGGCCGACGCGGATTCCGACGGTCACCACATCACCACGTTGTTGTTGACTTTCTTCTATCGACACATGCCGCAATTGATATCCGACGGTCGATTGTTCATCGCGGTTCCGCCGCTGTACCGAATCGATATCGGAAAGGAAACCTATTGGGCAAAAGACGACGCCCACCGCGAAAAGATCATCGCCCAGCACGGCGGCAGGGCCAAACCGGAAATCACGCGTTTCAAAGGGCTAGGCGAAATGATGCCCAAAGTTCTTTGGGAAACAACGCTGGACCCCAGCCATCGTCAATTGCTTCGCGTCGAAGTCGATGACCAGCTGGAAACCGATCGCGTGATCAGCGACCTGATGGGCCGCGATGCGTCGGCCCGATTCCGGTTCATCATGGAACGCGCCGCAGATGCAGAAGTGGATGTGTAGGACCGTCGTCATGCCCAGCATGACCTACACAGTACACCCAATCACAACCCGAACGCGTCAGTGAGGAACTGCCGCACGCGCCAGTGTCAACCGGCCGCCAGCTTTCGCTCCAGACGCAATAATTCGATCACCGCCTCGGCCGCTTCGTTGCCTTTATTCCCGACCGTCCCGCCGCTTCGTTGCAATGCCTGCTCCAAGGTGTTGCACGTCAACAACCCAAAACCGATCGGCTTGCGAGTCTCGACGCCCAACTTCATTAGCGCATCGCTGACGGCTCGATTGATGTGTTCGTCGTGCGTCGTTTCACCCTTGATCACGCAACCCAGCGTGACAACACCGATGACATCTTCAAGATCCAATTGGTTGGCTGTCGACATCACCAGCTCCCAAGCACCTGGGACTCGAATGATTCGAATCACATCGCCCGTCAATCCCGCATTGGTCAATGTTTCGACGCTTCCGCGGACCAACGAATCACAAATTGATTCGTTATAGCGGCTGGCGATGATAACAATCTTTCCCGCTGGCAATTCGCCATCGACACCCGTAATTTCAGTCAACATCCTTTACACTCAACAAAAACTCGGCATTATTTTGGGTCTTCTTCAGACGCTTGACCAATTGGTCCATCGCGTCGACCGGCGAGATTTCGGCCATCGCGCGACGCAACGACGAGATGCGGTTGAACTCCTCTTGGTCCAATAACATTTCTTCGCGACGGGTTCCGCTGCGACTGATATCGATCGCCGGCCAAATTCGCCGATCCACCAAAGCTCGGTCCAAGACAATTTCCAAGTTGCCGGTCCCTTTGAACTCCTCAAATATCACGTCATCCATCTTGCTGCCGGTGTCGACCAGAGCTGTTGCAAGGATCGTCAACGAACCGCCTTCCTCGGTTTTCCGCGCCGAACCAAATATCGCTTTCGGTTTTTGCATCGCACCGGCATCCAATCCGCCGCTCAGCAATTTGCCGGTGGATTCACCGTCGCTGTTGTGCGCCCGAGCCAATCGAGTGATCGAATCTAAAAACACGACCACGTCGGTACCCGATTCAACCATCCGTTTCGCTTTTTCGATCACCATTTGGGCGACCTGGATATGCCGCTGGGCAGGCTCATCAAAGGTGCTGCTGATGACTTCACATTGCGGACCGCGGACTTCACGCTCCATGTCTGTCACCTCTTCCGGTCGCTCGTCGATCAGCAAGATAAAGACGTAAGCGTCCGGATAGTTCGCCAGCACGGCACGCGCCATGTTTTGCATCAACACCGTCTTTCCGGCCCGGGGCGGACTGACGATCAATCCGCGTTGCCCAAATCCGATCGGTGTCAGCATGTCGACGACACGAGTCGAGATTTCACTGCTGCGGTGCTCCAACATGATCCTGCGATTTGGATGCAACGGCGTCAGTTCCTCAAATGGAATCGACGTACTGCGTTGCGACGGATCGCGGCGGTTGATCGCTTCGATGCGCAACAGTGCAAAATAACGTTCGTTTTCCTTGGGAGGACGAATCTGGCCGGCAACGTGACTGCCGGTTTGCAATCCGAAACGACGAATCTGGCTGGGCGAAACGTAGATGTCGTCGGGGCACGACACATAGTGATGTTTGCTGCTACGCAAAAACCCAAATCCGTCGGGCAGGATTTCAAGCGTGCCTTCGCCGTACATCAATCCGCCGACCTTCATGCGATTCTTCAAGATCGCAAAGACCAATTCCTGTTTGGGCATCAGGTCGGCTTCTTCGATCCCTTCCACATCGGCAAGATCGGCCAGTGCAGAGTCGTTCATCTCCTGCAGTTGGGCCAGGTTTAATTGTGGGCCGTCTTCACCGGACGGGATACCGACTCGCTTGCCAACCTTGGTCGCTTCACTGACGATTTCTTCGGGAAGTGAAAGTGGGTCGCGCTCGGCGTCTAGCTCACGAATGCGTTGATCGACGATTTTGTCAGGGTGCCGCTGTTGGCGATGACGACGGTGGTTCGTGTATTCACGAGAACCACTGTGACGTTTCGATCCGCGATCTTCACCGCGGCGGTCGTCACCCGAAGGCCGGTTGGATTGCATGTTAGTGGCGCCCGGGGAGGGCGAGGAAGAAGAGAAAGAGTGGAGAAAGTGGCAGGGAGCAAAACAGGCAGGGAGGAGGGATGAGTGGCCCGGAAATTTTGGTAGCCCGGAGCTTATGAGGTAGGAGGTTAACCGAAAGTTCGCTGTCGGTGGGGGAAGATTGGGATCACCCGGCAACGAAAGTTCATTTTGGGACGCGGTCGGAAGAGCAATGTGGCGGACCGGCAAATTCAGATCTAACGGCCCCCACGTCGTTTATTCTAACGAGATCGTCCCAGGAGCGACGAAGATTTTCGTGCAAAGCGTCTAAGGTCGAATCATTGCGCATAACAACATTACTGAGTCGGCTTTTGGTCTCAATCGCGATCTGTTTGGCCTCACGCCGATCCAGCTCGCCAGCGTCCCAGCCCCGCTTTTTGCACCGTGCAAGCCTGTTTTCCCGACTCGCGTCGACACACCAGATCGCGTCACAGCCACGGTCCCATCCCGATTCAAACAACAGCGGAGCGTCCAACAAAGCCACAACCCGATCCTGGTGAGCCGCTTCGACGATTCGACGATGCATTTCGGTCCGCGTCCGCGGCAAAACCTGCGACTCCAAAAACTGAAGGTTCCCCCGGCTTACCGAATCGTCACCAAATACCAAATCCGCAACGGTTTTGCGATCAACCGAACCGTCATTACCCAGGATCGCCGAACCAAATCGCCCGGCCAAAATGTCGATCACTTCGGGCAAATTTAAACAGGATCGCGCGATCAAGTCGGCGTTGATCCATTCGGCGCCCAGCCCCGCCAAGAATTCGGCGGCAGTCGACTTTCCGCCGGCCGGCGTTCCGACCATTCCAAGAATGATCATGGCTGTGGTTTCCCAACTACGCTTGGTTATACAGCCACGCCGAACAAGCCGGACAATCGGTCAAGAATCCCAGCCGGACTCGATCGACCATTTGTGTTGTCAGCGTCTGGTTACAACCTCCGCAAGAACCGTCTTCGATGGGCGCCAACGCTTCATCGCCGCGTAACAAGGTCAAACGTTTGTATTCGGAACGTACTGCGATCGGAACCTGGGCTTCACACTTTTCCAATTCGCTGCGTACGTGCTCCAGGCCTTCTCGAACCACTTCCATCCGCGCGTCGACGTCCTTCAGACGTGTTTTTTGTTCCGCCGTTTTCTCGGCAAGCTCTTTCTCGGCTGCCGCAACAGCTTCGTTCAGCTCATCGATTCGTTCAAGTCCCTCCAGAATCTCGTCACTTTGAACGCTGTTGGCCTGCACATCGGCGGCGATTTGCTCTTTCAGTAGATCGAACTCTTTATTGCTGGATGCCGTGTTCAACTTTGCCTTAAGTTGTTCGATCCGATCTTCCCGCGACTTCAACTGCAACTGTTTCTCGTCACAGGCGATGGTCGCCTTTTTGACGTCTTGGCGGGCACTGGCCACAGCTGCTTCGCACTGTGCAACGATTGCCTCGCCTGCCGCCACCTGCCGTGGCCCTCGTTCCAGTTGGCCTTGCAAATCCGTCGACTGCAAATGCAAAGAATGAAGTCGACGCATCAGCGAGCTGTCAAATTGGGTCTTGTTATCGACGGCCATGGAAATCTTGTCCGGTTGAGAAGTAGTGCTTCGTCAATTCTTGATTTTAGGGTACGACGGACATCCAGTCCGCCCGCAAAAGCCGTTTTCAACGGACTGAAAGTGCGTTGTACAAGTCTCAATCAACCCCAAAGTTCAACTTGGATGAAGCAGTCGTCTGTACGCGCCACGTCGTCCCCAATGTGCACGATCCCCATGATACCGCCCCCAACCCCGATCGGTGAACCCGGCGCAACACACTCGCCAAGACCAGCGACAAGTACCCCGCTACAATTCCGGCGATCGTAAAAAACGCAGCATCTCGCCGCGACGAACGGCCCCTTTGCGATTGAAGACGCGATCTCGGACGGAATCAGGAATTTGGAAGAAATGAATGCTTCCGGGTTGCTCCCAAGCGGGCAAACCGATCAACGCGGATCGAAGTTCCGACTGCGAAAATCGATCATCATCCGCCTCAACCCACAATTCCAGTGATCGGCCGTCGGCCCCGGCGACCAGAACCGCCGTTTGCAATCCAATGACCCCAGAAATCCTTCTCTCCACTGCTCCGGGATCAACACTGTGCCCATTACTTAAGATGATACGATCGTCACATCGTCCCAAGATCTCCAGCTGGCCGCTTGATTGGCAAACTCGGACAACGTCCCCGGTGTCCAACCATCCGTCTCGGTCGACACGACGCGAAGTGGATTCGGCATCGTCCCAGTAGCGACTCATCACGTGCCGGCCGCGCACGAACAACCGCCCTTCTCCGTCTACGTGACGCCCAAACCCCGAATTCATTGACTCCTGTCCGGGCACATTTTTGGGCAAGTCAACTCCGCCGAGTCGATACTCCCAGCCCGTGACAAACCGGCCGACGCGTCCGGCAATGGAATCCTCCGGCGACTGGCTTGCGACGACCGGCCCTGCTTCAGTCAACCCATAGCCTTGGATCACCGTCACGCCATGATCGCGCCAATGTGCAAATTGTTCGCCCGACATCGCCGCTCCACCACACCCCAAAATGCGGAGCGTTCTAGGCATGACCCCGCCGTCAATGATCCGATCGGCCAAACTGGGAACCGTATTGCAAAGCGTTGGTGTAACGTCGCGAGCCCACTCTTGCCAACCCTGAAACCCTCGCGTGATCGCCAGAGTGCAACCGGACAGCAACCACGTGTTCAAATCACAAGTCCTGGCGTAAGCGTGGGCGATCGACAACACGGTCAGCCGCCGATCGGTCCGCCGCTGACCAACGGCATCTAATTTTGCCAGCGCGTTTGCCAATAAACTCTCATGCGACAAGACCACGCCCTTGGGTTCCCCCGACGTGCCGCTTGTCCACAATATCAACGCGTCATCCTTTGGCGCAACCGAAGGCAGAACGCCAATGTTTGGCCCCGCGAAATGAATGCGTCGATGTTTTGCGCGATCGATTAAATCACGTTTTGCATTGCCATCGAACCATCTCGCGTCGACTCGCCGTCGGCATGAATCGACATAGTCTTCGCCGCCTTCCGCATCGACTGGGATTTCGACAATCCCCGCAGCCTGACACGCAAGCGCGATCAAAACGTCGTCGACGGAATTACTGACCACGTGGATCAGGCGCTCTCCCGGCGTCATCCGGCCGGTCAATTCAGCGGCAAGAAAGGTCACCCATTCGGCCAAATCGTTCCAATTTATCGATTCGCCCGACAATCCATGCGAACGTGTCCCCCGCGGCAACAGCAGCGCCGCAGCGCCGCCAAATTCCGCTGCGTTATGGAGTAACGCGTCATTCAAGGTTCGGTAGGATTGCGTCACTTCGGATGATGCTGGGATGGAAGACGCGTCGCAGACGGCAGAACGGATTGTGTATACTGCAACAGCGTCAAAATCTATTCTCTCGTGCTCCGTCCAGATTAAATTTTGGGGTTAACCGCGACTTGTACGACGGACTTCCAGTCCGTCGCAATCGACACTTGTCGACGGACTGGAAGTC
>JAGQPO010000446.1 GCA_020426665.1 Planctomycetales bacterium | reverse complement strand
ATGCTTCATCGGTTGGTGCGAAGACTGTGAATGGACCTTTGCCGGACAGAGTTTCGACCAGCCCGGCTGCCTTGACCGCCGCTACCAAGGTCTTGAACTTTTTGGCCTCAATGGCGTTTTCAACGACGGTCTTTTCACAGGTCTCACATTCCGCGAACACCCGTGTGTTGATCGAACCGAACAAAACAACGGCCAACGCAATTGCAACATACTTACGCATTTGCAAACTCCAAAATCTTTGATGGTGACCAACCGTGCAGCGTGCTGACGTACAGAAGTCAGCAGAGGAACGAACGCGTTGCGGTCGTATCACCTGGGGTCGATATCTCTTTGCGACCCATTGTCAGGCGTTGGCAAGTCCCTTTCGATTTTTTTATTAGATACAGAAACGACGCGAAACAAATCGATGCACGGTGTCGATGCACGGTGTCGATGCACGGTGTCGATGCACGGTGTACGCATCTTGATTCTGTGTTCCGACTGTTGCGTGAGTGAGCACATCGATTCAATCGACGGTCGACTTCTGATTACGACCGCAGCAATTCCATTGAATGTTGCTTTACGATGCACAGTCGATTCGAATCGGCATGCAACAGGTCCGAATTAGTTACTGCGGCTCAGCCAGGGCCGGCACCCCACAGGGCCGAGCGAAAAACAGAGGCTCCCTGTTTACCGCATCGATGCGGCAACGGAATCAATGATAGCGTCCAAGTCTTTGGTCGCTGAGTAACCGATCGTTGCGGCGATTCGAGTGAGATCGGGAACACGACGACGAATGTCTTCGAAGGTTTCGTCGTAGGCGTCGGAGTAAGATTGGAAATCGATCTCGGCGTCGGGGTTGACGCGTTGAATCACTCGCTGGGCCAGTTCCAAGATCGACACCGGCGTATCGCTGCCGATGTTGTAGACACGACCGTGCGCCGACGGCGTGTCGACCAGTCGGACGACGGCGTCGACGACATCGTCAACGTGCGCGAAACACCGCACTTGTTTGCCGTCGTCGTGAACAACCAATTTCTCACCGCGCAATGCGGCTTCGACAAACCTCGGCAAGACCATACCGTAGGCGCCGGTCTGTCTTGGACCGACCACGTTAAAGAACCGACCGACGACGACCGGTAATTGACGCTCCTTGTAAAAGGCGAGCGCCAGGAATTCATCGATGGCTTTGGACACGCCATAACTCCAACGCGGCTTCGTCGTCGCGCCGAACACCAGGTCATCTTCTTCGGACCAGACCGGCTTCGGATTCTTACCGTACACTTCGCTGGTGCTGGCGATGAAGCATGGTATTCGTTGACCCCGCCTTGCCCGTTCGCCGAGTCGATCGAGGATCAATTGAGTGGGATAAACATTTCGTTCAATCGTTTGAATCGGCTGCTTGGCGATCAAGGCAACCCCGACTGCGGCGGCCAAATGATAAACGCTGTCGGCGCGTCCGATGACCTCGGCCACCAACCGATCGTCCTCTACCGTCCCCTGGATGTATTCCAGGTTTTCGTGATCGATGATCGGATCCAGGTTCTTTTGCCGACCGGTGGATAAGTCATCAACGATCAACACCTTATCCCCCCGGGCGAGAAGACGCTGTGCCAGGTGGGAACCGATAAAGCCGGCGCCGCCGGTGATCAAATGTGTCGGAGTGGAAGAGCTGGATTGGTTCACGTAAAAATCGCTGGGAGAATCGAGAAGGTGTCTACTTCGCTTGCCACGAAGCATACAGATACGTCACGAGGGAGGCGATCGGTTCACTGAGAGCCATTACCGACGCATTATCCCCCAAAAACCAGTGTGTCCGGCACCATTCTCCGCACAACAGCACCTCGGATCGAACAAGGAAATTGGGCCACACGGATCACGAGGGCGACTTTTCGGATTGGGCAATTCCGAGGACGAACTATCGACTCCAACCCCACATCGCTAAACTATTGTAGACAAACTTCTTTGTCATCCGGTCTCCTCCTCCCCCCCACGTCGCCGTGAGTCCTGTTTCATCACTTCGAACAAATGTCAGGACCGCGGTCCTGGCCGCATGCAGCTATGCGATTCTCTTGTCCATCGGCACAGGTCGTTCTGTCATTGCGGCTGAGTCGACCGAGCAATCAATCGCCCTTTACGCCGACGCGGCAAACTTCCAAACCAGCGGCGCGATCGATTTGGCGATCGAGAATTGGAAGAAGTTCCTGGCAACTTATTCGGACGACGACTTAGCCTCCAAGGCCGCCCACTATCTGGGCGTCTGCTACATGCAGAAAGAAAACCCGGACTACGCCGCAGCGGCCGACGCTTTCGGCAAGTCGCTTCAAGATCGCAAGTCCGACTTGCGTGAAGAAAGCTTGGCCAATCAAGGCTGGTGTTATTACGCGTCGGCGGGGAATGGTCCGCAGCGGGACGAATCGAAATTGAAACAAACGATCGCAACCTTCGAATTGTTGCGAAAAGAGAATCCAAAAAGCGCCTACATTGACCGGGCGAATTTTTACAGTGGCGAGGCAGCCTATGGACTAGGTGATCGCGCCAAGGCGATCAAACTTTATGACGAATTTCTGGCGATGCCGACGTCAAAAGACTCGCCGCTACGTTGTGATGCAATCTATGCCAAAGGCATCGCACAGGAAGAACTTAACCAAACCGATCAAGCCATCGCGACTTTCCAGCAATTGCTCGATGGATGCGCCGATAGTGCCCTGGTGGTCGACGTCCAGATGCGACTGGGTGACTTGAAGATCACACAAAAGGATTTCCCTACCGCAATCGATTTCTTTGAAAAAGCCATCGCGGCATCCAAAGAAGATGCAGACAAGAGTTACGCGATTTTTCGCCAGGCTTACGCGCTCGTCCAAAGCGGTAAACCAAACGAGGCCGCGGCACGCTATGATCGGCTGCAAACGGAGTTCCCAGACACTCCCTACGCGGCCAATGCGACGCTGGCTTCCGGGCAAAGCCTTTATCGTGGCGGGGACATCGACCAGGCGGCACTTCGATTCGAAAAGGTTATGGGACAAAACAACGTTGCCGCGGCAACCGAAGCGGCCCATTGGTTGGCACGAATCAAATTGGCCAAGTCCGACCCGGCCGCCGCCGCGGAAGTCGCCAAGCGACAAATCGAAGCCGGCACCGATGGCGATTTCGCCGTCGACTTGCAAGTTGATTTGGCCGAAGCACTGTCGGTCAATCCGGCAACGGTCGAAGAATCGATCAAGGTTGCCGAGAAAGCGTATCGTGATTCACCGCAAGACCCGCTCGCACCTCGCGCCCTGTACAACGCCGCCTATTCGTCATTGCAAGTCAATCAATATGACCGTGCCAAACAACTCGCATCTGAATTCCTGACGAAATTTGCCGCCGACCAACTTTCGGCCGACGTCCGTTTTATCGTCGCCGAAAGCCAATTGCTAAGCGGACAGGCCGCCGAAGCAGTAGACCAATTCAAAGTCCTGCTGAAATCGGCGCCGGGTGACAACGTGCAACGTCCCGCCTGGGTCTTGCGCGCTGCGTTGGCAATGAATTCATTGAAATCTTATGACGATGCGATCGCTTTATTGAAAGCCGAAGATGCGACTTTCAAACAAGACGCTAACCGAGCCGAAGCTAAATTTCTGGTCGGCCAGGCCTATTTGAATTCGGGTCGGCCGGCCGAAGCGGCCCAATCGTTCGGCCGTGTCGCTGAAATTGCGCCGCAATGGCCGCGAGCGAAAGAAGCGATGTTGTTGCAAGGCACAGCGTTGTTGTCGTCGGGTAATCGCGAACAGGCCGAAGTCGTGTGGAACAACCTGGTAAAATCGGACGAGGCGTCCGCGATGGCCGACCAGGCCCGTTACAAACTGGCCCAGGTCGCCAGCAGCAACGCCGGCTATGCCACGGCGATCACGTTGTACTCTCAAATCATTGATGCCGATCGCGACCAAGGGCTGATCCCGTATGCGCTATACGGCCGCGGATGGTCACAGATGCAAAGCAACGAACATCGCCAGGCGTTGGAATCGATGGATCGCATTTTAAATGACTCGCCCGGCCATCCGCTCAGCGATGATGCGTTGATCGCCCGAGGGATTTCGCACCGTACGCTCGGCAACTTGAAGGAAGCCCAAACGGACCTGAACGCCTATCTGGAACTGAAGCCGACCGGAGTGAACCTGGGTCACGCGTTGTACGAGTTGGCTCTGGTCGATCAAAAAGAAACGCGTCACGCGGAAGCGGCGGAGAACTTGCGACGGATTGTCGACCAGGTGCCTGATTACCCGGCCATGGACAAAGTCCTTTACGAACTGGGATGGTCACTGAAAGAGTCCGGCAACGACGACAAAGCGGTCGAAACGTTTCGCCAATTGCTAAGCAAGTATCCCGACGCCACACTCGCTGCCGAAGCCGCTTACTTTGTCGGCCAACAAAGTTATACCGCCGGCGATTGGACCACCGCGGCGAACTACTTTCAAATCGCTGCGGACAAAACGACCGACCCGGAGATGAGTGAAAAGGCGTTGTATCGTCTCGGTTGGTCGATGTTCAAGGATTCTAAACTCGATCAAGCCCAAGAAGCATTCACCAAACAGGCAGCGAAACATGCCGCCGGAAAACTTGCCATCGACGCTCGCATGATGATTGGCGAATGTCTGTTCAAAGCGGAAGAGTTTGACGGCGCGCTGGACTCTTACACCAAAGGACGCGAGACGATCCGTACCAACAACGAGGATGCCGATTCGCTGCGTGACGCCTCGGAACGCCAGGTCCGCGAACTGATTCTGTTGCACGGTGGCCAGTCCGCGGCACAATTGAAACGATGGGACGAAGCGATTCAGTGGTACGAGGAATTGAAACAACGTTTTCCCGCAACGGCCTACCTGCCGCAGGTCTTTTACGAAACCGGATTCGCTTACCAACAGAAAAACGACAACGAACAAGCATTGAAATACTTCAGCCAGGTAGCGGACAAGTACCGTCGTCGGGAAGTCGGCGCGAGGGCCCGATTCATGATGGGTGAAATTTATTTCGGCGAAAAGCAATTCGATAAAGCGATCCCCGAATTCCAAAGTGTGATGTTCGGATTCGGCGGCGAAGACGCCCCGGACGATATCAAGAACTGGCAGGCCAAGAGCGGGTTCGAAGCCGGCCGATGCAGCGAACTGTTGATGCAGACCGCTCGCACGCAAGATGCGAAAAACCGATCGCGTCAATTCGCGACACAGTTCTATCAGTATGTCGTCCAAAAGCATGCCGGACACGAACTGGCAACGAAATCCGCCGAGCGTCTGGAGGCGTTGAAGTAATTGTGAGTTGGAATCAGTTCAAGATGCCGGATTTCATTCGCGGCCTCTCGCATCCCGCCCGGACTTTCGACGAACGCCGCCCTTGGATGGGCGGCGACCGCCCGCCCAGACGCCGCTTGATGCTGGGAAGTTTTATCGTCGTGATCTTTGCCGCATGGTTGTGTGGTATTCCGGAACGGCACACTGCGTTGGGCCAGGGCGAAGACGAACCGGCGATCAACGCGGCCGACATCCAAGCTGTGATGAACGCCGAAGAAGCGTCCGATCAACCGCCTGCGGTCGCCGAGCCGTCCGGAATCGACATGCTGACGTTGATGCTAAGCGGAGGCCGGTTCATGATCCCGATCGGTCTGATGAGCTTGCTGGTTTTCACGTTGGCTGTCGAACGGATGCTCAGCTTGCGCCGCGGAAAAGTTTTACCGCGTCGCCTGGTCCGTGAGCTACGAGGCTTGGCCGATCCGATCGAAGCTTTTGACCCGCCCAAAGCCTACCAGGCCTGCATCGAAAATCCGTCTCCGACGTCAAGCGTCATCGGCGCCATGCTGATGCGAACCGGCCAGCCCCTCGGCGAAATCGAGCGTACCGCCACCGAGACGATCGGCCGCGAAGCCGACCGCTATGCCGCACCGGTGCGTTGGTTAAGTCTGGCCGCTGCGGCAACCCCGTTGATGGGACTGCTGGGAACGGTTTGGGGAATGATCGTTGCGTTCCATGAATCCACCTCGTTGTCCGCCGATCGATCGCGTAGCGAGCAATTGTCCGAAGGAATCTACACGGCGTTGGTGACGACGCTTGCCGGATTGGCCGTCGCCATCCCGGCCGCGATCTTTGCCCAATTTTTGGAAAACCGCATCGCCAAACTGTTCCACGCCGTCGAACAACTGGCGTTCGATTTGGCGCCTGGATTGGCACGTTTTGACGGGCGACGCCGACTAAATATCGACGGTGACTTGGTACCGATGGAAATTGTCGATGGTGGGCGTGGTGCAACACCGCCGCCGCCACCTCCACCCGCACGCACCGCCGAGACCGGGGCTCCAAACGCGACATCGGGCAAAGGCAAACCGGCAAAGGCGAGCTGAACAATGGCCGTCCAAATCAAACGATCCAGTGTCGCCGGAACGCTCAGTTTGACGCCGTTGATCGACGTCGTTTTTTTGCTGTTGATCTTTTTCCTGGTCACCAGTGAATTCGAGGAGGAGGAACGGCGGCTGGATATCGTCTTGCCCACCGCGACCAGTGCCGTCCCGATGATCGGCAAACCTCGCGAGATCGTGATCGATATCGACGCCGACGGTGACGTCTACTTGCGCGGTCAAACAACGACGATGGAAGATTTGGAAAAGCTGCTAAAAGCGAGTGTGGCATCGAACCCGACCAACCAAACCGCTGTGATTCGGGCCGATCGAAACGCGTCCTTTCAACCCGTTGTAAGCGTGATGGACGTTTGCAATCGAAGTGGGATTAGTGACTACTCGGTGACCACTCAGGAAGGCCCTGAAGGTTGATCCGGCGAAATGAATTCACGAAATTCTTATGACCGCCCCCAGTTTGACAACACGCCTGCCGAATCGGGTCGGATGTGGCCGCTGGATGTCTCGGCGGTCGCCCTAGGCGGCTTGGTGCTGTTCTTGATCGTCACACAATTTCGCTTTGACGATCCTCGTGTGTTCTACAACGCCAAAACGTATCTGATCGCAGTACCCTGCATCTCGATTGTTCTTGCGCTTACGTTGCGAACCCTGACGTCGCGGTTTTTGCAAAAGTCGATCCAACTGGGATTCCTGTTCAGCGTCTCGATTCATCTTCTGATGCTGATCTTTGCGATTCACTATGTCGTTTTCTCAGCGTTCCAGCCACTGGCATCGAAAGGCGAAAAACGAGAACGAACGCCGATTCGCAAGACCGTCCCGGAACATTTATTCCAGGCTCCCAAAGAATCCAAAGAGTCGCCGGATTGGTCGAAACCGGTCGAAACGGAAACCACATCACGTGTGATTCCGAAAGAACAGCGACAGCTGCCGCCCGTCCAGCGATCACAGCCGAGATTGGAGGTGCCCAAACCTCGACAGCCCGAGCAGCAGCCGATGCAAAAGTTTCTGATGGAGCGGCAACAAGCCAGCGCGGCCGAACCGATGCCCGCCGATGCGCCGGGTAAATTGGCGCGACGTCAAAGCCAAAATCCGGCGATCGAAACTCAATCCACACCGATCGATGTTCCCGCGTCGGTCAAAGATTCCTCCAGCCCAGCCAAAGCGTCACCGACGGAGCGGCAGCTGACCGACGATGCATCGCCCAGTTCATCGCCGCAAGCCCCCAGCCCGTTGGA
>JAGQPO010000017.1 GCA_020426665.1 Planctomycetales bacterium | reverse complement strand
CCGCGACTTGTGCGACGGAATTCCAGTCCGTCGGAACCAAGCACCAGGCCCAATCCAGGCGGCATCGGCTATCGACGCCGATGGCACGACCAATGGGGAAAACTGGTTCAACGGAATCCGAAAGCTCAACCCGCCAGGGCTATCGCTGCTCGCGGTAAGTAGCCCAGCTGAGGTAGATCAGAACGCCGCCCAAGATCGCGAATGTGAGGTCCATCATCAGACTCGCGCCGCCCAAGGGGGCCAATCCCGTTTGCCCGGAAAACATCGCGACGGCGTCTAAAATGAACAAGCTGACGACCAAGATCGACGCGACAAGGCTAAAAAGACAGAGTGCCTTGGGCATCAATTGAACCTCGGAGACGAATGGGGGTTTTGGGTAAGGGCCAAGCGTAATTGCCAGGTCGTGGCCGTGAAAGGCCCGCAGTATAGTTGCCCGACCCTTTGTTTCCCAAGCCTACGCTATATCGCTAGTTTACCGAGATCGACTCTCGACGCTCTTTACGCCAATTTTTCTGCAAATACCAATTGGAGGGGCGTTTCGGCGACCCAATTATGCCAACCGAATCAACCGAATTGACGGCGGACACCGATTTACGAGCCGATCCCTGGGGTTGGTGGCGAAAAAAAATGCCAATTTCCCAGAAATGGGCCTACTTGGATCATGCCGCCGTCGGGCCGCTTTCCAGCCCTGCGGCCGACGCCCTCCGCAAGTATGCAACGGAAGCCGAAACGGAGGGTGACACGGTGTGGCCGAATTGGTCGCGGCGGGTCGAGACGCTGCGTCAGCAATTCGCAGCATTTTTGACCACGGAAGCCGACGAAATCTGCTTTGTTCCCAACACATCGACGGGAATTAATTTGGTTGCCGAAGGTTTTCCATGGAATTCCGGCGACAGCGTTGTGATTCCAGAAGGGGAATTCCCCAGTAATCTGTTCCCTTGGCAAAACCAGCAATCTCGCGGCGTTCAGCTGCGTGTGGTGCCGCGGCGAGATGGCCGCGTCGACGTCGATGACCTATTCGCGCATGTCGACCAATCGACACGCATCATTGCGCTGTCTTGGGTGGGGTATGCCAGCGGATTTCGTGTCGATCTGGAAACCGTCGTTCATCGAGCTCACGAATTGGGGGTGCTGGTTTTCTTGGATGCGATTCAAGGATTGGGTGTTTTTGATTTGAATCTGGCCCAAATTGATGTGGATTTTTTGTCAGCCGATGGCCACAAATGGCTTCTCGGCCCCGAAGGATTCGGCGTCGCAGTGATCCGGAAACGGCATTTACAGACGCTGCGATGCGGGAATGTCGGCTGGAACAGCGTTCGAAACACCTTCAACTATGCCAAACCGGAATTCGATCTTCGTCAAAGTGCTGCACGATTCGAACCAGGATCGGCAAACATGGCGGCCGCTGCAGCGCTGGGGGGCAGTCTGGAAATCTTTTCGGCAATTCGACAGGTTCATGGGCCAAACGCGATCGGCAACCGTGTCCTTACCTTATCCGAGGAACTGGACCACCGTCTCCGCGAAATCGGAGTCCATTCGCGGATGCCGGCGGACCGGCAACATCGATCCGGAATAGTGACCTTTGATGTTCCCGATCAAGACCCTGCCGCCGTTCGCAATCGCGCCATTGAACAAGGATGTGTCGTCAGCTGCCGTGACGGCGGTATTCGTGCCGGCATCCATGCCTACAACACCAGCCAAGATTTAGAGCGACTGGTCGGTGCGATTGGGGGGTAGTCGTTGATCGCCCTGCGATCAAAACGCAAGTTCGCAAAGGCGACGACTGACGATCACATGCTCCTATCGAAAAATTAAATCTGTTGGCAGCCGCTGTGTTCCATTCGAACCACTCCCGGCAGCGCCTATGCGATAAACTGGCGGCTTGGACTCTTCACTTCTCCAACAAAACACACCAGCATGAACGACAGCAACGAGCGACGGATCGCTGTTTACACCGGATCATTCGATCCGATCACCTTGGGGCACCTTCACATTATCGATCGTGCGAGCCGGTTGTTCGATACGTTGGTGATCGGGATCGGGATCAACGCTGACAAACGCTCGTTGTTCTCGCCCGAGCAACGCCGCGAACTGGTGCGCATGGTGACGGGCGATCTGCCAAACGTACGCGTTGAGTTTTTTGAAGGATTGGCGGTTGATTTTGTCCGTTCACTCGGCTCGCGGTTGATGGTGCGCGGCATTCGACCGCTGACCGACATTGCCGGCGAGTTCACGATGATGATGGCTAATCGCCAGCTGGATGCCGAAATCGAAACCGTTTTCTTGATGGCAGATGAACGGTTTGCGCACGTTAGTAGTTCACTGTTGAAGCAAATCGCCGGCGTCAGCAAGGATGACGAACAATTGGCAAAATTCGTGCCTCGCGAAATCATCGCTCCACTGAGAGAGCAAATGCAATGTTAACGGGACCGCGCCGAGCCGACGACACTGCAGCGTTACCCCAAGATTTCAGAACGCAAGCGACTTAATAGTTCGATCGCGCCGCCGATCTCTTCCTTTTGTCGCACCGGATCTTCAGGGATTTCGCGTTCGATCGTCAACGGACCTTCGTAGCCGATCTGATGAAGTGTTTCCAGGTACAGCCGCATGTCGACATCGCCTTGCCCAAGCGGAACTTCGCATCCCCAGGTTTCACCGGGTTTGTCGCTCCACGTCGCGTCTTTACAGTGAATACTGCGAACATGAGACGCGAGTTGCCGAAGTGCTTCGATCGGTTCACCCGTGCCGTAAAGAATCATGTTGGCAGGATCAAAGTTGATCTTCAGGTTGTCGCGACCGACCGCCGCAATGAAAGCCAGCAGCCCTTCGGCGGTTTCCTGGCCTGTTTCCAAGTGCAAAAATTGCCCGTTGGCGGCACAATGATCGCATAATTCGGTGGTGACGTTGACGATGTCGACATATTGTGGATCGGCTGAATCGTGCGGAATGAATCCCAGGTGCAACGCGACGGCATCACAACCCAGCCACTTCGCGAAATCGGCAATCTCTTTCATTTCGGCCAGTCGACTTGCTCGCGTTTCCTGGGGGACCAACCCGATCGTCTTGACCACCGTCGGAATGTCGGCATAGCTTTCGCCATCAAATCCGCCGAAGACTGCGGTGCAACGAACATTCATTTCCTCGAGCTGTTTCTTCAGTTCTTCGGCGGTCGTCTGGTTTCGTTTGGATGAATGTGGAGCATGCAATTGAATTGTGGGTAGACCAAGCTCTGCGATAACATCCCACTTCACACCTAAACCCGCGTCGACAGACGCAAACACACCGATGGGCCAAGATTCCATGTCGAAATTTCCGTGAATTAAAAAAGGGGGGGACACATCGGCCGCCAACGTGGACCGACAGTGGTAGTTGTATCTTTTCATAACCCGAATGCGTCAGTGAGGGACCCGTTTCGGATTAAACGACAAAATTGCGGAGGTAGTTGTAACTTTGTTGAAGCGCTCGGACGCAGTTTGCTTGTGAACCCTCATAGGCCCGGTCTTCAACTTCGACACAGACCGCGCCGCGATAACCGCCGTCGGTCAGAGCGCCAAAGAATTGCCCCCAGTTGACTTCACCCATTCCCGGCAATTTTGGTGTATGCCACAAATTAGGATTGGCCAACACGCCGACACGATTCAATCGCGCGCGATCGACACGCAAGTCTTTGGCGTGAACGTGAAAAATCTTGTCAGCGAATTCAATCATCGGTGCAAGGTAGTCCATGTGCTGGAAAACCATGTGCGACGGATCATAGTTCAGCCCAAAATGGTCACTGGGAATGTCGTTGAACATTCGTTCCCAAATTGCCGGAGAATGAGCCAAATTTTTCCCTCCCGGCCATTCGTCGTTGGTGAAAAACATCGGGCAGTTTTCGATACCGACACGGACATTGTGTTGTTCGGCCAGCTGAATGATGGGTTTCCAGGTATCCAGAAAACGCGGCCAATTATCATCGATGTTCTTGGTCCAATCGCGCCCGACGAATGTGTTCATCGTGCGAATCCCCAGGCGATCGGCGGCCTGAATCACTGCTCGAATTTGATTGACTGCTTGCTCGGATTCTTCCGGATTCGGTGACAAGGCGTTGGGATAATATCCCAATCCGCTGATCGCGACCCCGGATTCTTGCTGCATCAATTTGATCGATTCAATGGCAGCGTCATCCAGAGAATTCACGTCGATGTGCGTGATGCCGGCGTAGCGGCGCGTCGATTTACCGACCGGCCAGCACATCACTTCGATACATTCATAGCCGATATCCGAAGCCGTCTGAAAGACTTCTTTCAAATTCGAATCCGGTAGAATCGCTGTCATAAAGCCAAGTTGCATGGTCATTCTATTCTTCGAGTGTCGAATCGGGGACGGTCTCACCTTGCCCGTCCCATCTTGGGGCGCGATACCGGGTCGTCGGCGGACGAATGGTCGTTTTGTCCGTCAGCAACCTCATTTGATCAGCGGCGTATAGCCGCGGAACCACTTGGTCACCCCGACGGAGGCGATACAAGATACAGCCTTTACGCTGTACGTAGTACATGCCCCACACCGTCGCGACAAATCGTTCTCGCTCTAAACCCAATCCGGTCGTTTCGATTTGGTCACCAATGTCAATACCTTCGGTGCGAACGGACAACCACATTGCGGGTCGCAGTCGAAATCGTAATTTGCCATAAACGTAGTGGTAATAGACGCCATCAAAGGCCAAGCGTTTCAGAACACGTGGGCTGGGTATCAATCGTGTAACGATTGCGACATCGTCGGGATGAATAAATCCCTGGCCATTTTGCGGCCATCGAAGAAAACATCCATAGTCAGGGAATTGCGGCCACTGCATGTGCTATCGTAAGTAATGAGAGGGCATTCGACAGGCCGGTGAGATACGTGATCCGATCAGTTTACCCGAATCAGCCGCGCCGGGATTAGAATCGATCGAAGTGGTCGATGAATGGCCGCGTGCGTCGGGTCGCCGGGTACAATCCGAATGATTAAACGTTCTCTGGACACCCCAATCTGCTTCTCGCTCCGTTCGACAGACACACTTCTTTGTATGACAGACAGCAAGCCGCAACCGGCAGTCGGAATCGATCTCGGCACGACCTTCTCGGCAGTCGCCTTTCTTGATGCCCAAGGACGCCCGGAAACGATACGGAATTCTGAGGGTGACTTAACGACCCCCAGCGCCGTGTTTTTCGACCACAAGCGGCCGATCGTGGGGTTGGAAGCCGTCGAAGCAGGGTTATTGGA
>JAGQPO010000445.1 GCA_020426665.1 Planctomycetales bacterium | reverse complement strand
CGTTGCAGGAAGCTCCGTCATGCATTGACTTTTGCGTACGACGGACTTCCAGTCCGTCGACAAGTTTCAATTTCGACGGACTGGAAGTCCGTCGTACGGGTACTACGTCTGCTCTTCGCCGGTCGCCGCGTCAAACGTCGACTCGATTTCCTGATAATTCCGCTGCATCAAATCCAATTGGTTCTTCAGCCGCTCCAAATCACGCCCGTTGTCGATCGATTCGGTCAGGATCGGTCGGAGCCACTCTTGCATCAAATGGAATTGGCCTTTGATCAGGTCGGCCAAGACCCGCGGGACTTTGTGTTGAACGAATACTTTTTGATCCGGCGGTGCTGCGGTCGCCTGATGTTCACTGATTCGTTCAAGCTGTTGGCTGGTCGCTTTGAGTGTTCCGGCGAGTTGTTCCGCGGATGCTGTCAAACTGTGCCGTAACGCGTCGATGCGGGCATCCATACGTTCTTCTTTTCCGTCACCGCCGGCGGCGACGGCTCGCGCAAGAACCTGTCGAATGGATTCCAGGCCGTCTCGCATCGAAGCCAGTTGACGCATGAGTTGGCCGGCCTGATCTTCGCTATCCAGACCCTGCATCCGAACGCTTTCGACAAACGCGTATTTGATGCTGTCCCAGCGTTCTTTTTCCTCGGGACTCAGAACGCCCATCAATTCTTTGAACTTCAGAACGTTGGCTTCGTTGTCGGTGGTCAGGGTTTGCGCGTCTTGTTCGTAGCTGCCGACGATCAACGTTTGCAATTCTTCGGCATTCATCACACTGGCAACTTTCTCGGCAATGCGATTCATGTTCCGATAGCTGCCCTGCAACTTAAACGGCGGTTCGGTTCGATAGGCATCAGCCTGGGCTGCACTGCGGATATAGGCACGATTGACCCGAAGCACAACATCGCGGACGCGCAACAGTTTTCGCATGACTTCATACATGTCGCGAACTTGATCGATCGAAATGTTGCTTTTCAATTCGATCCCTTCCAACGTGTCGCGCTGTGCCGCGGTGATGATGGCCCGAGCGTCCTCCGGCGACGCCGTCGACAGGGGCGCCAAAGTGGAATTGCTGGTCAAACAGTTTTCCAGGTAACTCATCTCAAATGCGTCTGCCGAATCGCCGATGATCTCGCCCAGATTGTAGACGTCGGCGCGGTTGGACAGCATGTCGGGAATCTGGAACCGTTCACCACTTTCCGTGTAGGGGTTGCCGGCCATTACGACCGAAACGCGCCGGCCTCGAAGGTCATAAGTTCGTGTGCGGCCGTTGCTGACGCCCTCGATTTTTCGCGTGGCGTCGCACAGCGAAATGAACTTTTGCAGAAACTCAGGATGTGTGTGTTGAATGTCGTCCAAGTACAACATCACATTGTCGCCCATCTCCAATGCCAAATTCAGTCGTTCGACCTCTTCCTTGGCTGCCGCGTTGGGGGCTTCGGCAGGATCAAGCGATGTGACTTGGTGACCAATTGCCGGCCCGTTGATCTTCATAAAGACCAATCCCAGGCGATTGGCAATGTACTCCATCAAAGTCGTTTTTCCGTAACCTGGCGGAGAGATCAACAACAGCAATCCCATTCGGTCGGTGCGTTTGTTTTCACCGGCGGCGCCCATTTGCTTGGCAAGGTTGTCACCGATCATCGGCAGATACACCTCGTCCAACAAACGGTTTCGTACAAAACTGGTCAAGACCCGCGGTTTGAATTCGTCAAGTCGCATGTCTTGACGGGCCAATTCGACCAGTCTTGTTTTCGTCAAATTCAGATTGCGATAACGCGGTACGACGTCGGTCATGTATCGACCGACACGCCGCAACAGTTCGTGATAGTGCACGACCATCTTGCCGCTCTTGATGCGGTCGTGGCTACCCACCAATCCGGTTAACGGCTTGGCGACCGATACTTTCGCGACTCTAAAATTTGTGGTGCCGCCGGTTAGGATCGTCCACGCCAATTCATCCAAGTAGTCGTCCGCGGGATCCGCTTCGTCGACGGCGGCGTGAGTTGCCAGAAACGCCTTGGCCCAGTTGCGTGCCAAAACATACGACCGCACTGGATCACTTTCGTTGCTCTTGAGCGCCTTGGCGAGCAATTTGTCTCGGTCGACCTCCGGAATCGAATCGGTGAACGATTGAAACAAAGTCGCCGCCCGCGAACTACACACGGACTTGGTTGATGCGTGGATCAACTGGTCAAAAAGGTAATTCGCGATTGCCGTCGGCGTAACGTCTCGTTCAAAAAGAGATCGCCACTGGTCCGCGTCCCGTTCCGCCAGTTCCGCCAACCGCTGACGAAATTCGACCGCAGGCTCTGCGCCCGGATACGCTTGTGCCAGCTTTGCGAACCCGCCGATCCAGTCCGACATTGCCTTGCGAGTTTTTGCATCCAGGATTTTCTCGAACCACAGTAAGCTGGCGGCGCGAACGCTTGGAGAATGACTTAGCAGATCAATTCCACTGTCAATTTCCAGCAGCGATTTCAGAATTAATGCGGCGTCTTGATCGTGGACGCCTTTCGCGTAACCCTCTTCAAACCTGCCGCCGATTTGTGATTGGATCCAAGACGCGTTAACGGTTTCGGGATTCAAGGCCCCTTTGAACTCGCGCCGCCGGTGGAACAGATCAACGGCCAAATACTCGGCCCGATAAACATGCCGGTTTTCACTGATCAATTCCTGATTCCAAAGGTCCTTTGCATCCGACAGGGCGGGATCGACCAGCGGATTAAAGAACTGGGTACCGGTCAGATGCAAGCACATC
>JAGQPO010000444.1 GCA_020426665.1 Planctomycetales bacterium | reverse complement strand
AGCATGCGGTCCCGGCGATCGCCGAGAGCAACCAGATGATACGACTGCGATCGTGAAAAATGGTCACCGCTGAAAAAGACACCATGATCGCAATGACAAGACATGCGATTGAGTGCCGAGAGTCGAATGCCGCGATCGATATGGGAATCGATTCGGAAGATTGGTCGGCCAAGATCTGACCCGCCCATGTCACGTGCGCCGCGTAACTGGCGGGGCTGAGCCAGGCGACCATGCTGGAAGGCAGCGGCAACGTTTGTAACGCAGCATAGGTTGTCAATGTCAACAGCACTGCCGCGACGCCAAACGACCGCGGGGGAAGTCGGACTTCGGTCGGGCAACCGATCGATAACAATCTCGCCACGATTGCGATTCCACATGCGCCGGCAAGTGCAAGCGCGGTCACCTGTTTGGTCCACGGCAACACGCCACCAAAATCGGTCGCAACGATCGCGGGCGTCACGCCGATGGCGACGGCGGCGACCCAGTAGCACAGGTTCGAAATGGATTGTCGGTAATACAATGATTTGAGGTGGGGCAAACATTGCGGGCGCGCAGACTTACAAAGAATCAGAAGCCTTGCTCGCCGCCTTCATCATTGCCACGTCCGCCTGGACCATCAATTCCGCAAGTTTGGGCAATTGTGTTTCGGCTGCCCAATGCAGTTTTGCTGCGGCTTTTCCGGCATCGCCGACCAGATGTGTTCCTTCACTCGGCCGCATGTAACGAGGATCTTGTTTCACGTAGTCTTGCCACTGCAATCCAACGGCGTCAAACGCCGCCGCCAAAAAATCTTTCACGCTGTGCGCCGTTCCGGTTGCGATGACAAAGTCGTCCGCTTCGGGTTGCTGCAGCATTCGCCACATCGCATCAACATATTCGGGAGCATACCCCCAGTCCCTGCGACCATCGAGCGCGCCGAGTGACAGTGAATCTTGCAGCCCCAGGGAGATTGCCGCCGCCGCTCTGCTGATCTTGCGCGTTACGAACGATTCTCCGCGGCGGGGGGATTCGTGGTTGTAGCAGATCGCGTTACACGCAAACAATCCGAACGATTCGCGATACAAGGTCACCATTTGCGTCGCAAACGCTTTGGCGATTCCGTAGGGTGTTACCGGACGCATCGGTGTCAATTCATTTTGAGGTGACTCGTCAGGCCGGCCGAAGATTTCGCTGCTACTGATATGTAAAAACTTTGGAATGTTGTCCAAGTCGCGAAGGATTTCCAGCAACTTCAATGTCCCCATCGCCGTGAAGTCGCAGGTCGTTTCGGGGATATCAAAACTGGCGCCGACGTGACTTTGACCTGCCAAATGGTAAAGTTCATCCGGCACGCACTTCAACACTATCCGACGGATCGTTGTCGTATCCCCAAGGTCCGCGTAATGCAGGAATAGCCGTTTGTTATAAACGTCATCGCGATGAAATAGCTGGTCCAATCGACCGCGGGCCGTGATGCTGCTACGTCGTACGATCCCGTGGACCACGTAGCCTTTTTCGATCAGCAGCTCGGTCAGATAGGAACCGTCTTGACCGGTAATCCCGGTAATCAGAGCGGTTGGCATTAGCGCGGCGTCAATGCGTTAGAGGCTGATTGCAAAGCCGGAATCCGACGATTCGCACTGCTCGGCGAGCTGCGATTGATGCAAGTCATGTTCTGTCAGATCGATCGCGTGGTCCGCCATGATGCTGGAAAGAATTCTGGCGAATCGTTTGACGATTACAGCGCGATCAAAATTAGCGACTGCAGCGTCGCGAGCACGCATCTGTCGGCGCTCGAACGAGTTGGGCAATTCGCTTTCCATCGCGAGCCGTGCTTCCGTTTCCGCTGCGGCCACGGCGTCAGCGATTGCCGACGGATTGCCGGGTTTGACGCACCAGCCTAAGTCGCGTTCGATAATCGTTTGGCACAGGTCGGTTTTCGGGTCCGCGATCGCAATCACGCCTCGGCCGGCCGCCATGATGCCGTATAACTTGCTAGGGCACAAACACCCGGTCACGTTTTGATGCATCGAAACGACATGTACGTCGGCCGCCGTCAAACTTTCGGCCAGCTTGTTGCGCGGTTGATAATGAATGAACTCCACTCGCCCAGGCGGCAGATTCAAACTGGCGGTGTGCTCCAGCAATTTGCCCCGCGATGCACCGTTGCCGACCAGCAGTAACTTCGCCCGAGCGGGCCAATTCGGTTGTGCGGCGGCGCTGATTAAGACTTCCAACCGCTGGGTCAACCCCATGTTGCCGGAATGCATTACCACGAATGCATCGTCCAACCCGAGCCGTTTACGGAACTGGTTTTCGTCGTGGTGAATCGGTGAAATCTTTCGACAGTCGGACCAGTTCGGCACGATCTCGATTTTGTCTCGGTGGATTCCCCAGGGCTGGTTGGTCAACCGTTGACGCATGCAACGTCCCAGCACAATGATCCGCGACGCGTCTTTGTAGGCCGCCCGCAGTTTCCGTCGCAAGAAGGAGGCGAGCAGCGGTACGCGGACTTTGCCCACCGCTTCGGCAACGTCGGGATAGATGTCTTGCAAATAAACACAGTGTTCGGCACCGACACGACGTGCATGCTCGGCACCAGCGATCGGCAACAAAAATGGGTCCGTTTCACTGACCACTACGTCCGCACCCAAGTCATGCTGTTTCAGATACCGGCGGGTGGAAATGAAAAACGACACCAGGTTCAAAATGCGACCGAAGGGATTCTTCTTTTGAAACTGCCGGTGCGCCAATCG
The DNA here is from genome assembly GCA_020426665.1 of Planctomycetales bacterium. GTDB lineage: Bacteria > Planctomycetota > Planctomycetia > Pirellulales > Pirellulaceae > Stieleria. The sequence goes on along the minus strand of JAGQPO010000444.1, from coordinate 2,742 downwards.
GTGAATCGTAACGCCCTCGCGCTCCTCGGCACCAACCTGCAGGTACGAGCTGCCTGGTTCCGGGCTGTTCGGCTGGCCGCAAATGACGTGTACGTCAAAATGGGACGACAACCCGCGGCACAGATCGGTCAGTAACTGTCCGGTCGCTTCAATATCCGGCCAATAAGACCGGTTCAGAAAAACGATACGACGACGGGGATTGGACAACGGTCTGATCTATAACGCGTGAAAGTGTTTAGGGTTTTGATCCGACTGGATGATGATTACGTGTCGATGATTGGGGGGCCGAACTCGGTATGACTTTCGTCTTGATTTGGGGGCGAAAGTCGAGACGACTTAATCTTTAGTGCCGTGAAACGTGGAGGCTATGGTTTAGGGTAGGACAATATTTTGCGTCCAAGGCTTATTAGTTTGATACCATTGGACGGATTCGTCCAATCCTTGTTCCAATGAAACTTCAGGTTTCCAGCCCAGCAACTCGCCGGCTTTGGTGATATCGGCACTGGTGGTTTTGATATCCGCCTTATGGAAGGGTAAGTACTTGATCTTCGCCTTTTTGCCCAGGCGATCCTCCAGCATCCTGATCAATGTATTAAGCGAAACCGGCGTCCCACCCCCGCCTAAATTGATGATTTCATAGCCAACCGGCTTGGCCGCCAGGATCGTTCCGCGGGCGATATCGTCGACATAGGTGAAGTCTCGTGACTGTTCTCCGTCACCAAACAGTTCGATGGGGACTCCGGCGTCGATCCAGCGAATAAAACGGAAAATACACATGTCCGGTCGGCCGGCAGGACCATAGACGGTGAAATACCGGCAAATTGAGACGTCAATTTGATACAGGTGGTGGTGGCTGAACGCCATCACCTCGGCCCCTTTTTTGCTGGCCGCATAGGGCGAGATCGGAGTATTGACCGGCAGCGTTTCCACGAACGGCATCGGCTGGCCCGCGTACAGAGACGACGTCGACGCCAGCACGTACTTGCCCACACCGGTACGACGCATCTGGTGGAGTAGGTTCAAACTACCCAACGAGTTCGTCGTCAAATAGATGTGCGGGTTTTCCATGCTGTAGCGGACACCTGCGCGAGCTGCCAGATTGAAGACCGCGTCAAATGGATTGGCGTCGAAAAGTTCCGCCAAGGCATTCTGGTCTTCGATGTCGATCTGGTGAAACGAGAATCGATCGGATTCCAATTTCTCGAGTCGATGCTTCTTCAGCGACGTGTCGTAATAATCGTTGATGTTGTCGACGCCGACGACGCGATGTCCGTCCTGCAACAATAACGCAGCGACTCGGTTGGCAATGAAGCCCGCACAGCCGGTGACTAGGTAGGTTCGGGAAGCTTCAGGGGTCTTTGTCATTGCAGATTGGTCATGAAGGAGTAAGGCAACACGCGAGAGACATAGAATTCCGGACCACTGTCCGTCGTGAAAATGAGTCTCGCCCGAACGATCGTGCCGCGCGGACTTCGTCCACGTGGGTGACACGTCCCCGCAAGGGATATGCCACCACCGGTGCCACAGCTGCGCTAGTTCGATCTGTATTCTTCGCGTCCATCGTCCAATTCGGAAACGGGGCCAGACACCGATTGCCCAACGGTCTTGTCGACTTGTCGCTGGGGGCACTGGGTTCTTGGTTCCGGACGCAGTTTGCGCGGCCGCGCTGTTTTGTCGGTAATGTCGACATCTTTTTCGAAATCCACATCTCTTTCGCGGCTGCCATTTCTAATCGCCAGTTTGGGCCCCGGACCAACAACGTCGTCGGTGGTTCGGGCGAGCATAGTTGGGTAACGGTGACGGTTGGAGGGGCGTTGCCAGTTGGGCGTTTCAGTCGGTTTGGGACATCATTTTTGCCAGCAGGGACGATCGGCGCATCAATGGCCGTCGCTGAACGTTATATTAGAACGCACGGTCGGGTGATTTGTTCCCCCGTCCATCCAATCTCAAACATCTAACGATCTCTGATCCGGCGAGGGTTTTACTGTGAGTAACGTCAATCCATATTCGGTCACCGACACTGGGCTGCCAGCTGCGTTTGCCGACGAATCTGCCAGGGCGGGCTTCATTCGGCGTACTTACACGCACCTTTTCGGAGCGATCGTCGCGCTGATCGGGATCGAAGCGGTGATCTTCACGCTGGTTCCCAAGGCCCAGATGATGCAATTCGTGCAAGGCGTCTCGCCTTGGACTTGGTTGATCGCGATGGGGCTGTTCATGTTGATCGGCTGGGTCGCCCGGTCATGGGCCAGCAACGGCGCGTCACCCGGCATGCAGTACGCCGGGCTAAGCCTGTACGTCGTCGCCGAAGCCGTGCTGCTGTTCCCGTTGCTGTATGTCGCGATTGTCTTTGTCGATCCCAAGACTCCGTTGATGGCGGCGATCATCACACTGGCCGTCTTCGGTGGGTTGACCGCTTTTGTGTTTGTCACCGGTGCTGATTTCAGCGGGTGGGGCCGCTACCTGGCATTCGGAGGAATCGTGGCATTGGGAGCGATCTTTGCGGGCGTTGTCATGGGATTTTCACTGGGTCTTTGGTTTTCGGTCGCCATGGTCGCGCTTGCCGCGGGATATATATTGTATGACACGTCCAATGTGATGCACCATTATCACACCAACCAGCACGTCGCGGCCTCGCTAGCCTTGTTCGCGTCGGTGACATTGTTGTTCTGGTACGTGCTGCGGATTTTGATGGCTTTCGCAGATTAGTGATGTGGTGGGGCGGTCAATTTTCTGCTCCCT
>JAGQPO010000443.1 GCA_020426665.1 Planctomycetales bacterium | reverse complement strand
CAAGCAGTCGGTTGCATCGACCGAACGTAGTTCGGTCAGGGCGCACGTCGCTTCGGTCTCTTCACCGATTGCACGAAAGTGCGTCGCCGATGGCCGCTTGCTATGGATTTAATTTCTCCGTGGAGCAGTTGCATGACAGGCAGTGTCCGGTGGTCGGAATCGCCAATGGGAATGTTCTAGCCTCTCTAGGGGTTAGAAAAATCAAATAACCCCGCGGTCATAGAGACTTGAGAGACGCGAGAGTTTGGGTTTTGAGTGGTCGAGCCAGGTGGTAGGGGCGCGCTCTGGAGACTCTCGGGTCCGAGACAGAGAGAGTGGTTCGGGAAGTCGGCGGATTCCGTTTGGATCGGCGTAACAGGGGGCAAATCACGAAAAAAAGCCGGCGATCGTGCAGTGCACAATCGCCGGCCAATTCGTATACCCGGCGGTCAGAGCGGACGGCCGGAAAATTGTAGAGTTGCGGGGAGCCAACGGTCTTCAAGCGGTTGCGGAGAGAGACCGGTTTTACATGCGACTTTCCTCATTACCTCGCGGATTTTCTCTGAAATCCAATGCTTTCTGCGTACAGCGTAGTTCATGGGCGGGGGTAATTTGCGGGTGACTGTTGTGTTGTTGGTACGCATGCGCCCGATGGCGACGCCGACGCGAGCACGCTCGTCAAAAGACGGCATAGGTTACCTGGCCGGACGTTTCGTCCGGATCGGTTGCCTTTAGCCTCTTTCAAGAACGGTGAACTTATTTCCGCCAAAAACCCTTGTTCGGAGATGATGCCAGCCGCGCGACGCAGCGCTATCGCAGCCGTGCTGGCCCGCGGCGTCTTGCGTTGGCGACTGGGGAATCCATCGCCATCTGCGAAAACCTCTGCCAACTCTTTACCCGGACCGCTTGATCTTCGTCCGAACCCATCGCTCTCTGTTCAAAACGCGCTTTCGGATCGCTCGAAAGACGCCGTCAACATGAACCAGTAAACGATGGAGAATTGGATGGAACAAGACAGCCACACCCGTGTCGCAGAACTTCTTGCTCGCGGTGTTGCTCGCATACATGCGATCGGCATCGCTGAGTTGATGATGGCTGACGAAGCTTCGGCTTCAAGCGACTGCGAAGACAAGACCGCTGATGCTGGCGAGAACAAGCACAACTCGTCGAACGGCAAACCAAAGGAGAATGCGCGATGAAACCGAAAACCGCATTGGCTATCGCGGCCCTGGACAGTTTGTCGATCGATCAATTGATTTTGAAGTACGAGGAAGTCTTTGGCGATGAATGCCGCAGTCGCCATCGCAAGTATCTGACACGGCGCATCGCATGGCGAATGCAGGTCAACGACGAAGGTGGCTTGAGCTTCACCGCACGACGAAGGGCGAAGGAGCTAGCTGCATCTTCTGACGTTCGTGTAACTCCACCGAATGAGCGAAACCTGAAAAAGTATCGACGCGTGCCACCTTGCGAAGATGGCTATGTCGACTGGGATCCGCGGCTGCCACCGCCTGGAAACTACGTCGAGCGAGTCTACCGCGGTCGAACGATACGCGTGCTCGTGCTAACGGATGGATTCGAGTTCGAAGGCAAACGCTACCGAACGCTGACCGCGATCGCTCGTGAAGTGACGGGCGGCAGCTACAACGGATTCACCTTTTTTCGACTAGGGAGGAAACCCGAATGAGAAAGCCCACCAATGATCAACCAAAGAAAATTCGATGTGCGATTTACACTCGAAAGTCACATGAAGAAGGACTCGAACAGGAATACAACTCGCTCGATTCACAGCGAGATTCAGCCGAGAACTTTATCGCGAGCCAACAAGCCGAGGGCTGGGTTGCGCTTCCGAACCGCTACGACGATGGGGGCTTTTCGGGTGGCAACCTTGAACGCCCAGCCATGAAGCGCTTGCTGGCCGACATCGAAGCAGGTGAAGTCGACTGCGTTGTGGTTTACAAAGTCGACCGGCTCAGCAGATCGCTGCTGGATTTCGCTCAGATCATGGGTACGTTCGATAAGCAAAACGTGTCGTTTGTATCGGTAACCCAGCATTTCAATACGACGCATTCGATGGGGCGGCTTACGCTGAACATCCTGCTGTCCTTCGCTCAGTTCGAGCGAGAAATCATTGGTGAGCGAATCCGTGACAAGATAGCCGGCCAGCGTAGGCGGGGGAAATGGGCCGGCGGAGTACCAGTGCTTGGATACGACGTTGATCGCTCGGGTCCAAGTCCCAAGCTGGCTATCAACGCCGACGAGGCGGTACGTGTCCGAAGAATTTTTGGAATGTATTTGGAACTGCGGTCATTGCTGCCGGTTGTTCAAGAACTCGAACGCCGAGGATGGACGAACAAAGCTTGGAAAACAAAGTCGGGGAAGACGCGTGGCGGACGCTCTTTCGATAAATCCGCAGTACACTCGCTCTTGACCAACACGCTCTACATCGGGCGAATCAAGCACAAGGACCAGACCTTCAAGGGGCAACATGAACCGATCGTCGAGCAAAGTGTGTTCGATGCCGTCCAAAGCTTGCTCAGGAGTCATTCGCATGGTCAGGGCCAAAGAGTTTGCAATCGGTACGGCGCTTTGCTCCGTGGCCTGCTGTACTGCCCAAAGTGTGATAAGGCGATGGTTCACAATGTGGCTCGCCGGCAATCGCGAGTGTATCGCTATTACACTTGCCTGACTGCGATCAAGCGTGGATACGAGAAGTGTCCGCTGCCCAGTCTTCCCGCCGGCGAAATCGAAACAGCGGTTGTTGATCACATTCGATGCATCGCGAGCGACGCTGAGCTTCGGCGCGATGTTCTGGCTCAATCGCAGTCGCAATGCGAGCGGGAAATTGCCGAGCTAGCGGGACAAGAGCGATCGTTGGTTGGGCAGTTGCAATTGTGCCACGAGGAAACCGTCCGCTTGAGTGCATCAGGCGATAAATCAAGTCGGGTAACTGACCGTTTGGCGATGCTTCACGAACAGGTCAGCGGCGTGGAACGCTCTTTAGCCAAGGTTCGATCCGACATGGAGTCTCTACAGGAGCGAAGCTTTGGGGAGGTTGATGTTAACGCTGCATTCGGAGATTTCGACAATGTTTGGAACGCGCTCGCGGCAAACGAGAAAATTGAATTGCTGGGGCTGTTGATTAAGCGTGTTGAATTCGACGTAGACGAAAGCGAACTATCCATCACATTGCACGAGTGCGGCATCAAGTCGCTCGTCCAACCTGCCGCAAAAGGAGTTTCCGAATGACGACTGTCAAAACCAAGCTCAATCTCAAGTTAGCATCCAAGGGCCGGCGTACTCTCCGCACGCAGTCAAAGGAAGAGCCGGTTGAGAAGCCGAAGCCCAAGGGGAAGATCCCGCGTATCTCCAGGCTTGTCGCGCTCGCTATCGAATTCGACGAAATGCTGCGATCAGGGGCGGCAAATGACGCGACTGATTTGGCAGAGATGTATGACATAACACAGCCACGCATGTCGCAGATCATTTCGCTCGCGTTGCTGGCCCCCGACATTCAGGAGACATTGCTCAATCTTCCTCGCGAAACCGCTGGTCGCAGCCAGATCCACGAAAAGGCTCTGCGGCCGATCTGCTCGCAAGTCGACTTCGACCGGCAGCGAGAGATGTGGAACGAACTCATCGCCCAGGTGGAGCAAACCACGTGAACGCGCAATCGATTCCTGAGGGTTCTTGCCGCTGCTTTTTCATCCGCCACCGGATGGCTAGCTTCTCGCCTGGCCATAGTCTATCATTATCTGATAGACTTCACCCGCAACGGATCCCACCGATGTCCCATTACGAGCGAGCAATCGAAATTCAGCAAAGGTTAGACGCCGTTCTGGAGCTAGTTGCTGGAGGACAACACTCAACGCCGCAGATTGCCGATGAACTAGGTGTGTCGACTGCGACGGTTTCACGGTGCATCGAGGCATTGCGAAAACACGGGCACATCATCAAGGCTGAA
>JAGQPO010000442.1 GCA_020426665.1 Planctomycetales bacterium | reverse complement strand
AGGCGAGTCTCTCCGAGACTCGAAAGTAATTCAGCCTCGGAGAGGCTGAATTACGTGATTGTCGATTAGCGAGACGTGTCTTTTTTTCTGACGAAAAAACCCACCGCTGACAATCCGACCAAACACCACAACACCGAAAACAGCAAGTGATTCGAAAAGAACGCGATTGAAAAGAAGATCGCCGTCCCCGCCGCCGCCGCCCACTTCGGCGGCAACAACCACATCCCCATCCCAGACACGGTCTCCACGACAACAACTTTGCGACTGTACCACGTTGCGATCGTGCGCAACGTCTCGGCGTCGTAGTTCTCGCGAAGGTAGTTGAACACCCAGTAGTCGCGTTGTCGAAAGTAGATATCGAAAAACACATCTCCGGACCAATACTCCGGTGTCCATTTCCCAACCGCACCGCCCAACAGAATCATCGATCCGATCGCTCGCGCCAGGAATGCGCCGCGGCGCAACAATTCAAACGGCTCGTCTTTGGCCATCCGTGTCGTGAACCAAAACGACCAGATCGCAACCCACAAACTGGTTGCGAATGTCATGTCGTTGTAACTGGCCTGGTGAATCAGCAGAACATACAAACACCCAACCAGCACCGCGCCGCATAGGCTGCGGATCCACGGCAACATCCCGACCACGCCCAGAACGATCGCGCCCAGCGACCCCAAATAGACCCAACGAACCACGTCGGGCGATTCAAGCCAATCCGGAAAAAAATCATCGGAAATCAAAATCCGATGATAAACCTTGTCGGCGGCCTCGAAATAAAACCATTTCCATGCCAGCCCCATGAATAACGTCACTTGAACGATCAAGTACGCGGCTAAAACCCGACCGCTGCCGGGCGGCGGCGGATCAATGTCGACCGATTGTTCGGACGATGGCTTGCCGCCAAGCATCACTTGGCCTCCCAAAAGTTGACGCTGTCCCCGCCCGCGCTGACCTCTGCTGCGCGATTCGGGTCGACAAACTCACTGGACTCGCGAACCCATTGGAAGCGTCCCTCTCCGATCGGTTTGGCGTGGACCTTTGTTTCCAATCGCTGTCCACGATACGACGACCAGTACGTCGTCCAACGGTCCTGTCCCTTACGAAGCAATTCGTAACGGCCGTTGGCGAATGTCAAAATTCGCGTCGGAAAGTGATTGATGTAGCGCGGCCGAGTGGAATCCAGCACCGGGGTGATCAACCCCTCGGGTAAATCACGGATCTCGTACTGGTTTCCAAAGTTATACATCGACGGGATCGGCGCTTGCGCGGCCCAAACCGCAAACGATTCCGAGCTCAAATGAAAACGCCGCATCGTCATCCGCGCGATCGCCGGATAGAACGGCATCAACAGCAACCAAACGGTCACACACACGATGCCCACGACAATCACCACAAACAACGGATCGCGACTTCGCTTGGGTGTTTCTGAATCCATCTCGTCACCGTTGCCAGACCGAAATTATCGTTTAGACCGTCAAACCAACCTACACTTGATCGATCTTCAGTGCCAAACCTGAGATCGGCAGATCGACAATGTCGCTACACCATACTCCGAGTATCTCGACGGACCGGCAATTCCGGAGCAATCGACTCACCCCGTCTTTCCAGTCCAGACTTCCGATCGACGAACCTCGTAGAGCCGCCCGAGTAGGCCGCCGAGCCAGTCAGGCAGATAACGAAGCAAAAAATGATCCCCGTGATTATTTTCATGGTCACTGCCTGCCTATCACCTTCACGCCGACAATTCAAAGATCATTGAAAGTAGAAACAGAATAGCAAATTGTATCCGTAAGGGTCTAAATCATTGTGCGATTTTAAGAACCCACTGGTAATCGATGCTCCCTGCATTCGGTACTGCATCGAACACCGAACGCAATTCGAGTTTCGCATTCGGCACGGCGGTTGGACCAGCTTTGTGCACGGAAAAAATCTCCCCAACGCTTCGGTCCGTACGCCGCCAGCCGTTACACTGGTTCGGCACAGTTTCACCAGCATCCCGTGCGCAATCTCCCGAAGAATGCGGCGGAGCGATTTCGGAAATTTCGAGCGGTCGATGCAACCGACTGCTTGACCGAATCACCCTAATTGCACTCGGTGTGCCTCTGGGATTCAATGGCCAACCAGGACATCCGTTGCCACAAAAAGCACAAGAGGCCACAAAAAATGAAGTGGGATTGCATCAACCAACTTTGCGACGTCGT
>JAGQPO010000441.1 GCA_020426665.1 Planctomycetales bacterium | reverse complement strand
TCCTGTCTGTTCGGGTACCAAATATTGTAAATACTTTGTCTGGTTGTCGGCCGATCCGGTATACGATCGGCTGCGCGCATCTTTCTTGGGAGAGGTGTATCACGTCCCCGAAGGCCCATTGAACCCTGGGGAAAGTCGGCAAGTCACGCTGCAGACGGTGTGGCCGCAAGGGACGGACGGTGACTACTACCTGCACATTCATCTGAATGCCCAAAATGATTATCCGCCATCAACTTTCCCACTGCTTGCACGTAGGTTGCTCCCCGACGTCTATCCGGCTAGCAGCGGAACGAACAATGATTGGCTGAACCATTTTAGCCATTGGGCCTTTGAAGACACTTCGGACAACATTTTCAGCTACCGATTTCCGATCACGTATCACGAAGCGGACCTGCAAGTCACCGATTTTCAAATTCCGACCGACGCCACGTCTGGAGACACGATCACCGTTTCGTATACGGTGACCAACAACGGTACTCGGGCGACGCGAGTCAATAGCTGGCTGGATCGATTGTTCCTTTCGCACGACGCTTCGCTAGATAGTCGTGACTACTTGATGGCCAGCTATTCACGTCCCGGAATGAACTTGCAACCTCCCCCGGTTCTTGATGTCGGTGAATCATATACGGCGACGTTCGATGCCAAGATTCCAGAAGGGATCGAGGGCGATTTCCACTTACTGCTTTACGTTGATTCGGCGGCAAAGAAGTCGGATCTGGTCACCAGCGACATCGGTTTCGACTTGCGGGGTATCGATATCCAACGTGCCGCGACGTTATTTCCCTGGGACCTTGCCTCCAGGTCCAGTCGCGAGCTCGCGAGAGGTGCGATCGCCGAATACCAACAGGAAGGAAACAATCTGATCGAATCGGCGCTGACGGTGCATCCGGCAGCGATTCCCGATCTGCAAACGACCGCGATCAACGTTGTAAACCGCGCCTTTGTCGGCCAGGAAATCGATGTCACCTACACCGTGACCAATGTCGGTGCCGCGACGCCGCTGGCCCAATCAATTTGGAAAGACCTGATCTATTTATCGCGAGATGAGTATCTGGATTTGCAGGCCGACCGATATTTGGGCGCGGTCGATTATCGACTGGGTCTCGGCGCGGGCGAAAGTTACACCAAGACAACGACGGTCACCTTACCCGAGGACCTGATCGGTCCCTATTTTGTCTTTGTCGTTACCGATCCGGTTTATTTGAAGTCGGGCGGCGACGTCTTTGAAGGTCCAAACGAACGAAACAACTCGCGTGCGAGCGATGTTCCGCTGGTCATCGAGTTGCCTCCGTCAAGCGATTTGCAGATTACATCGATTGTCGCGCCCGGCTCGGTCAAAGCCGGCGAGCCTTTGGAAATTCGCTGGACGGTCACCAACAACAGTAACGAGACAGCGACGGGAACCTGGTCCGACTCGGTCTTTTTCTCATCGGATTCAAGCTGGGATATTCGCGACAAGTCCGTCGGCCGTGTCACTTTCCGGGGGACGCTCGGCCCGGGCGAAAGTTACACCTCGATTTTGAACACAACAATGCCCGCGATCACTCCGGGATCGTATCGTGTCATCGTTCGCGCCGACATCTTTAATCAGGTCTACGAGGCTGGGGCGGACGCAAACAATGACGCGGCGTCACCCAATATCGTTGCAGTGACCGCCGAAGAGCTGCAGCTGGGCGTCCCCTTATCAACGGCTCTGAACGTGGACCAGGAAATGTTGTTCCAGGTCGTCGTGCCATTGGACAGGACTTTGCGAGTCAATGTTAAATCAGACCGTGACGATACAGCGTTGGAACTTTACCTTCGTCAGGGAACGGCTCCGACTTCAACCGCATTTGACGCGGCCAGTCAAGGTCGTTTGACGGCAGAACAAGTTGCGGTCATTCCGTCGACCAGTCCAGGGATTTATTACATCCTGGTACGCGGTTTCAGTGTGCCACAAGACGGCGCCGGGGTCACCGTTTTGGCAGACCTCGTTCCTTTGGCAATCACCGATGTCAGTACCGATGTCGGCGGCGATGCGCGTTACGTGACGACAACCATTCGTGGTGCGCGTTTTAGCCAGGATGCGATCGTCAAACTGGTGCGTCCGGGTTTTGCCGAATTCGACCCGGTCAACTATGAAGTCGTCGATGCGACGAAGATCATTGCGACATTCGACTTCGAAGGTGCACCACACGGTTTGTACGATTTGAAGGTGATCAACCCCAGCGGCGACGAGGCAGTCATTCCTTATCGCTTCTTGATCGAACGGGCAATCGAACCGGACGTCACGATCGGTGTTGGTGGACCGCGTATTATCTTTGCCGGAGATACGGGAACTTACAGCGTCGCTTTACAGAATCTTGGAAACATCGACGCGCCCTACACCTACTTCAATGTGGGAATTCCCGAGTTGGGCGTTCACGAATTTCTGTACAACCTGCCCTATGTGAGTTTCTTTTCCAACTTGCGTGGCAGTCCCGAAGGTGGCGGCATCGAGAACCTTCCCTGGGCGAGTCTGAACTCTGCGGTTAACACGGACGGTAACATCAACGCCGGTGGCTTTCTGTATGACGAGCCCGCCGACGGATTCACGGGTTTTACGTTCGACGTATTAACCTACGCCGGTTTGCGCGAGTTACACGATCACGCATTCGAATCATTGAAGGAGGCTTTGTATAAAGCCAATCCCGCGATGGCCGAGCAGGATCTTTTGGCCGCCGGTCCGGAAGCGTTGGATTTGATTTCGCCGGGGTTGTACCTGATCTACCAGCTATTTTCGGAAGTTCCCAACATCTCGCAGATTCCCGTCGTTCCCTTCCAATTTCACGTCGTTGCCTCGGCAACATCGATGACGCGGGATGAATACATCGCCTTCTCGCTAAACGAAGCGAACGTCCTTCGCACTGCGATTATCAATGATCCTAACGCTCCAGCGGCCTTAGCAACGCTCGCGGCCGACGAAACCAATTGGACGCTGCTGTTCATGGCTTCGTTGGAAGAAGCTGGGCTACTTCGCGGCGAAGATGCATTGCCACCGATTCGCGAAAATTCGAAGCTTGTCAGTCTAATGGCGACGCTCAGCAGCGGCATTCTTGCCGGACCGGCCGGCGAAGAAACGCTGACGATTGGCAGCGCGACGGACTTCTTCAAACAAGTTCGCACGTGGTACGGACATGACGCGACATTGGAAGCGCCAACCGATCCCGATGCTCCACGCTTCCAGGGCGATTCGTTGTCGTTCTTGGGTTTGCTGGACAATTACAACCCCGTCGCCGTCATCCCTGGGGTTGAGGATTTGGATCTGGGTTTATCGCGGACAACGTATTCCCAATCATTCCGCGTTTACGTGCCCTGGGTGCCGTGGGAAAAACGCGGCTCGGGCATTCCCGCCGATTATCAGATTCGAGGCGTTATCCCTCAGGATCAGTCCGCGTTTGTCCCTTTCAATTTGGAACCCTACTACAACGGTCCGGGAGTGACCAGCGGGGCAGCTTCGACGACGGGCCCGTTCACGGTCGAATCAGACGGATTCGTTCCCGTAGGACAAGCACTACCGTTCACGGTTCAATTCCAAAACGATCCCAACGCGTCCAGCTACAGCAGTGAAATCCGTGTCGCGACCGATCTTGATCCCAACCTGGATCCACGCAGCTTCCGACTCGGCGATATCAAGGTTGGCGACATTACGGTTCGCATCCCAGAAGGAAGAAGTCTTTTTCAGGGCGAGTTTGACTTTGTCGATTCTCTCGGGTTTGTGTTGCGCGTCAGCGCGGGCGTTGATTTGACGACCAACAGCGCAACCTGGTTGCTGCAGGCGATCGATCCGTTGACGGGCGAACTGGTACGCAATCCTAACATTGGATTGCTGCGTCCGAACAATGCCCAATCTCAAGGCGCCGGTTTCGTCAGCTTTTCGATCGAAGCCTCCGAGGCGGGAGATACCGGAAGCGATATCACTTCGACTTCACGCGTGCTGCTCAACAATGCGCCACCGGAAGACACTCCCCCGTTGGTCTATCAACTCGACGCCGCGGCCCCGGCGACCCAATTGGATATCCACGACATGGGCGGTGCCGATTTCATGGTGCGTTGGAATTCGGTCGACGACGAAGGAGGATCCGGCTTTAAGCATGTGACGCTGTACGTTTCCGAAGACGGCGGCACATTCAAGATTTGGAAAAGGCAAGTCGAAGAATCAACGGGTGAGGCTATCTACGAAGGCCGTGTCGGACATACGTATGAGTTTCTTGCCTTGGCAACGGACCGCGCCGGCAACCGTGAATCGGTTCCGTCGGGCGCCGAAGCGCAGGATGATGGTTCGGCACGCAACCTGGGTAGCTTGCCGAACGTCGGGCAAACCACGTCGCCTAACTTTGGTGTCGCCCCGCAACCTACGCCGCAACCATCAACCAACCCGCTATTCACACAAGCCGAATCACTGGTGCCTGCGGATTTGCCGACAGTCAACCGATCCGAATTCCAGACGGTGTTGCAACCGTTCCAGGCTGCCGCGTTTGCGACTAACTTTGTCGAAAGCCACGCGGGCATCGGACCGATGGCACTGGCAGAATCACCCGACGGCAGCATCCTCGTCAGCGGTGGCCCATCACGAAATCAGCTGTTTCGCTTTGATCGAACCGGCGGAACGGCCGACCAAGTGCTTTCCGAACTTGGCTATCCAATCTTTGCTCTCAGCTTCGACGCCGAAGGTCGCTTGTGGGCCGTGACCGGTGGCGGACCATTGTTGCGGTTGGATCCCGCGACGGGAACGGAGATTGCAAGCTACGGCGATGGACTGACCATGGCGATCGCGATCGAACCGACAACGGGATTGATCTACGTTTCCGGCAATCGGGGCGTCGAAATCTTTGACCCAGAATCGGAAACGTTCACCCATTTCAGTCGCGACCGTGATCTTCGAGTCGGCGGCCTTGCGTTTGCAAAAGACGGATCACTGTGGGCGACGACATGGCCCGATCGTAGCCAAGTCGTTCGCTTTACCGACCGCGCCCGCGCCGAAGTCATGCTGACTTTCGACACGCCCATTGATTCTTTAGCGTTTGGACAGTCAGGGACATCACTGGAAGACTTGTTATTCGTCTCGCACAACTTGCCCGGAACCGGACGGGGTAGCGAACTGACGTTGGTGGACGTCAAAACGCTTCGTCAAGTTTCGCTCGCCAGGGGCGGTACCCGTGGTGACGTGATCATCACCACCAGCGACGGGCGCGTGTTGCTAAGTCAATCGTCGCAAGTTGATGTTTTAAATCCGATCGCCCAACCACATGTGGTGTCAACAAACCCTGCACCGCAAACGATCGTCGCGCTACCATTGCCCCTTGTCACGGTCACTTTTGATCAGGACATGTTTGTCGGTTCCGGCAACGAACCAATGTCGGTCATCAACCCGATCAACTATCGGCTAACCAACAAAACCGGGCACTCGGCGGTCATTCGCAGCATCCGTTACGACTCCGCCACCAGAACCGCGCTGATCAGTGCCGAAGTCCAAGATCCGGGCGAATACGTGTTGGTGGTTGAAGGCGATATCGCTGGCGGAAGCGGCTTTACGCTTGGACCACCGTACGCGACTGAATTCACAGTCGTTGGAGATCTGTCGCCGTTTGTTGATATCGACTTTACGACGTCCCGTCTGGATCGAAGTACGCAACAAGTGACCTATGAAGTCACAGTAACCAACACGGCCACGTTCGAATTGCTATTGCCAATGTTCCTGTCGCTGGGGCCAGTGCGTGGTGATGGAATACCGGAAAACACTGATGACCGCACTACCGATGGCCGTTGGCTGATCAGCCTGCAACCAAATTTGCCCGATGGCGTCCGTTTGGGTCCGGGGGAATCAACGGTGGCAAGAACGGTCCACGTCACTGCTGAAGATTTTGCCGCATTCGATTTCGATGCCTCAATCGTCGCAGTGTCGGCCGCGAATGAGAAACCGTTCTTCACGACGACCGCTCCCACAACCGTCTCCGCCGACGATAACTATTTTTATATGCCGACCGCGCAGGACAACGACGGAACCGTGGTCGCGTATCTATTGCGCAAAGGCCCGACGGGAATGACGATCGATCCCGTGACGGGCTTGGTGCGCTGGCAGACTTCGGTAAACGTCCCCGCATCAGCCGACGTCTGGATCAGTGCGTTTGACAATCGTGGAAGCTGGGTTTCGCAACAGTGGACCATTGACGTTGTTGGCGGCAATCGAGCACCGGTGTTCGATCTGCTTCCCAGCATCGTCGACATGACCGAAAGCCAGGATCTCGTGGTACCGGTCGTTGCGACCGATCCCGACGGCAATGCGCTGACTTATTGGGCCGAACATTTGCCACCGTTGGCAACCTTCGATCCCACGTCGCATACCTTGTATTGGGACCCCAATTTTGAAGCGGCAGGGACGTATCGTGACGTCAGGTTCTATGTCAGTGACGGCGTCAATACGATCAGCCACAGCCTCGATTTGTTTGTCCCCGCAACCGACCGTCCGCCAACCTTGGTGTTACCCCGTGAAGTCATCTTGCGCGAAGGCGTTTTGTATGTCACCCAGGTCGGCGCGATTGACGATGATGGCGACAGCATCAAATTCACCAGCTCGTCGCTGCCCCAAGGTGCCAAACTAAATGCATTGACGGGCCGGTTCGAATGGATGCCCGGATTTGACGCGGCTGGCGAACACCAAATTCCGATCACCGCAACTTCCAACGGGGTCTCGGTCACTGAAACATTGACGCTAGACGTATTGAACGCCAATGCGGCACCGGTGTTTGAACCACTGGACGGCATCAGTATCAGCGAAGGACAGCCATTGACGTTGCGTCCTTTTGCGTTTGATCC
>JAGQPO010000440.1 GCA_020426665.1 Planctomycetales bacterium | reverse complement strand
CCCAAATCACCAGCGTGTCTTTCAACATGTCACGTTGTTTCAAGTCGGCCAACAACGCTGCGATCGGTTGATCGCATGCTTCGGATCGCGCCGCATGGTCCGCCGTCAGTCTGGTGTGCTGGTCCCAGTTCCCATGGGTGACCTCGATGAAACGGACTCCGGCTTCGGCGAACCGTCTGGCCAACAAACATTGGCGTCCGAAGTCTTGCGTCACACCGGAATCGGCGCCGTACATCGAAATTGTGCGTTGGTCTTCGCCCGACAGATCCATCAACTCCGGCATTGCGTCCTGCATGCGGAACGCAAGTTCATAGGACTGGATCACGCCCTCGACATTGGCGGTATCGTCGGCCGGCATCTGAATGCGGTTCAACGATTGGATAAAGTCCAACTGGCGACGTTGCTGTACTGTCGTTCGTTCGGGGTTCGAGATATCGGGTACCGATTGGCCGCCGTCGGATCCGAACCTGGCCGCTTGCGCAAACCGGCTTCCCGTTCGGCCGACCTTTGCACCGCCATAAATCGCCGGCAAGAAAGCGCTGCCGTAATTGCGGCTGCTGCCCGCCGGAGGGCTGAGTGAAACGAAGCCCGGTAAACTTTCGTTTTCGGTCCCCAATCCATACAACGTCCATGCGCCCAGCGATGGACGAACGAATTGCGCCGTGCCGGTATGCATCTGGGTCATCGCGCCGGGATGGACCGGTTGGTCGCAGTGCATGGATCGAATCAAACATAAATCGTCGGCGTGTCGAGCGACTTCGGGAAACAGATTCGAGATCCACAATCCACTTTCGCCGTGTTGGCGAAATTCCCAGGGCGACTTGAGAAGCGATCCGCCGTACTTGCCACGCTTGCCGTGGTCTTTCAACAGAGCAGGTTTGTAGTCGAACGTATCGACGTGCGAAGGTCCGCCTTGCATGCACAAAAAAATCACTCGCTTTGCTTTGGCTGGAAAGTGAGGTTGTTTCGGAGCAAGTGGGTTTGTCGCAGAGCCGGCATCGGATGCCAACAGCGAAGGTCGTGACAGGGATGTCATGCCGGCCAACGCCAAGTATCCAAAACCGGCCGAAGTATGTTTCAGCAATTCTCGTCGTGTGTACATTGTTCTTTCCGAATAAAAAGCTCGGTTGGATTGTTTTGTATTCGCCGGTGGTGAACTAATTCAAATATCGAAATTCAGCGGACGCAAACAGAGACTGACAAAACGCGGCGAGCGCCGATTTTGGCAATAATCCGGAGGTTTTCAGAAACTGGTGTGATGCCGAACGTTCGTCGTCTGACGGCTTTCGTCCGAAGGCCAACATGAACGCGTTTTCGATACGTTCATCTGTCGAACGTCCTTCTTGGATCATCCTGGCGGCGAACGATTCACTAAGCCGCAACGTCAACGGGTTGTTCATCATGAATAGCGCCTGGTTGGGTGTGTTGGACGATTCACGTGTGCCGATCACCATGCTCGGATCGGCAAAATCAAAGACCTCCAATGATCGCGGCAAGAAGTCTCGCACCACCGGTAAGTACACACTTCGATAGTTGGCCGACTCGCTGTCCAAAGACGTCTCGTCATAGGCCCGAGAGGTGAATTCGGAAAGCTGTCGATTCCCCATCGCGGATCGAAGTTGGTTTCTGGCCGCCGACCGTTCCTGTTCGTTGCCGCTGCGCAACCTATTAAAAATCGGGCCAAGTTGCTGACGACGATTCGCTAATGTGGATGTAAACGATTGACGAATCGTCTCGCGGGGATCTCCCAATCGATCGTTGCGGACCCGCTGGTATCCGGCCTCGGCAACCTTCGAACCGAGCGGCCGATCTGTCTCCAATTCGCCGGCGATCGAAAGCATCGCGTCACGCAGCGATTCGGCAGTCAATCGTTTGACGTTGCTACGCCACAGCAACCGGTTGTCCGGATCGGCCTCGTGACTGGCGACATCAAATCGTGATTCCATGCGATACGCCCTGGATCGCATCATTTGACCGATCATCGTTTTAATGGACCAATTCGATTGCACAAACTCGATCGCCAAATGATCCAACAACTCGGGGTGTGAGGGTGCGATGCCCGTCATCCCGAAATCCTCGGTGGTCGGAACAATTCCCTGGCCGAAGACATGGTGCCAAATGCGATTGACCATCACTCGTGCCGCCAAGGTGTTGTCATCACTGCCGATCCATCGGGCCAGCTCCAACCGTCCGCTGGCACCTTGTTTGGGTTGAAACGGACCATCGGAAAGCACCGTCGGCAAGTCGCGTTTGATACGTCCGGCCGGTTCGTCAATCTCGCCGCGAACCAACAAAACCGCGTCGCCGACTTTCTCGCGATCCTGGACTCCCATGCAATAGCTTCGCGGTTTGCCGTTCTTGTCGACGACGCCCAGCTTTGCCGACAGGTCACCAAGTTCGTTGGTTAATCGGATTCGCATCTGTTGGGGCGTGACGCCGGGCCGACCGGAAGCTGACGTCTCTCCGCGGCGCAGTTGGGCAAGCTCCGACTGTTTCTCGCGGATTTGTTCATGCAACTGTTGCAGTTCTTCATTGCTGTAGGACCGGCCGATCGGTTCGGCATCTTCACTCGGTAACAGGATCAAACTGCTCGTGCGGCGTTGCTGCGGTCCGCCAAAACTTCCGTATTCTGAGGGCGGGTTGCCAAAGAACGTTTTGGTGCTTTGAAAGATTCCCGCCATCGCGTAGTAATCGGTTTGACGAATCGGATCAAACTTGTGGTCATGGCA
>JAGQPO010000439.1 GCA_020426665.1 Planctomycetales bacterium | reverse complement strand
TCACGGAGGCAACCACCAAAGCCATCGACTTGTTAAGTGATAACCCGGTGGAAAGAAGCGCGGCACTGATGTTGCGAGCCTTGACATGGGGAGCCGGGGAAGAGCAAAAGCGTTTGGATGACGTGAACGCCGCCCTGAAAGACGACCCCAAGAACCTGGAGGCGCTTCGAGCCCGCGCCGCCATCCGGCTGCAAGACCAGGACGTCGCCGGAGCGATCGAAGACATGGAACGGGTGTTGGCCGAAGATCCGACCAATCAACAAATCGCCCAGACCGTTGTTCAGAAACTGGCGGATTTGGATCGAATCGACGAGGCGCTGGAGGTCCTGACAAAAGCGTTGGAGTCCAAACCGAGCGAAGGTTTGTACCGGATTCGTGCCATCGTTTACCGCATGCAGCGGAAAGAAGATGAAGCGTTGGCGGATTTAAACAAAGCGTTGGCGATGCAGCCCCAAGATCCGATTTCGTTACTACAACGAGCCGAAATCTCGCTTTCAAAAAACAATCTGCAAGCTGCCAAAGACGATCTGCGAGCGGCCGAACGGATCGCACCAGCCGTTGCAGCGGCCGAACAAGCAATTTGGGTGCGATGCTTGATCGCGTTGGAGGAGGGTCGGATGGCCGACGCAATCAACGAAATGAAAACGGTCATTGATCGCGATCCCACCAATGACGGACGAAAACTGCAGTTGGCAAACCTGTACATCGAAGACAAACGGCCGCGACAGGCAATCGAAGTACTGACGCCGATTTTGGATCGAGACCCCACAAACGTTGCTGTACTCAGCTCCCGCGCCGGTGCCTATTTGTCGGTCGGCGACCACGAGAAGGCGATCGCGGATTACGAACGTGCGCTGAAAGAAATCGGTGACAACGATACCGACGGCATTGTGTCGAGCATCTTGAACAATATGTCATGGGTCCTGGCGACAAGCCCCAAAGATTCTATCCGTGACGGTGCCAGGGCCGTCAAATTGGGCGAACGCGCGGTCGAACTGACCGACGGGCAAAAACCTCATATCCTCAGCACACTCGCGGCTGCCTATGCGGAAACCGGCGATTTCGAGAAAGCCATCCAGTGGAGCAGCAAAGCAGTCGAACTGGGTAAAGAGCAAGAGCACGAACAACTCAAGCAGCTCGAGGAAGAACTGGAACAATATCGCGCCGGCAAACCGTGGCGTGAGAAACAGGAAACAGAAGAAAACGCTGTCCCGATCCTTTCACCAGATGACTTGATCGATACCTGATAGACGTCTGATCGCTCCGCGATCAGACGTCTATCAATTCTAAGGTACGACGGACTTCCAGCCCGTACTAACCCAAGCACTTCGCGATCTGTCGAACTGCCTGACGCAATCGATGTTCATTTTCCACTAGCGACATCCTCAGATAACCTTCGCCGGCGGCTCCAAATC
The DNA here is from genome assembly GCA_020426665.1 of Planctomycetales bacterium. GTDB lineage: Bacteria > Planctomycetota > Planctomycetia > Pirellulales > Pirellulaceae > Stieleria. The sequence goes on along the minus strand of JAGQPO010000439.1, from coordinate 8,686 downwards.
CGCTGCCGGGGCTGACCGCGACGTTGCCTTCTTCCAGCAGTTTCATGGCAAAATCCATCGTGCTCATCGAACTGCTCCACGGCTCGGGTACCTTGGCCCAAACAAACATTCCGGCCTTTGGGGGTTCGACGGCCCATCCCAGTCGGCGCAATCCCCCCACCAATACGTCGCGGCGACCCTGGTAAATTTGGGACTGTTTTTCGACGTTCGCTTCTGTTTCACGAAGAGCGATGATCGCGGCGATTTGAATCGCTTGGAACATCCCGTAATCGTAGTAACCCTTGATCGTGCCAAGGCCGCGAATCATGTCGGCGTTTCCGGCGCAAAATCCGACCCGCCAACCGGCCATGTTGTATCCCTTACTCATCGTCGTGAATTCGACTCCGACGTCTTTCGCACCAGGGGCGGTCAAGAAGCTCGGTGGCATGTAACCGTCGAACGCCACGTCGGCATAGGCGAAATCGTGGATCACCATGAATCCGTACCTTTTTGCCAATCGCACGACTTCGACAAAGAAATCCGGTTCGATAACGGCGGAACTGGGATTGTGTGGATAGTTGACGATCAACACCTTCGGTGTTGGCATCAGGTTTTCGCACGTGTAGGCGACATTGCGAAGAAATTTATTCGGGTCGGCCACATCCAACGCGACAACGTTGCCCGAAGCCAAAATCACGCCGTACATGTGGACGGGGAAATAGGGCGACGGAATCATTGCCGTATCGCCGGGCCCCATCAGGGCCAAGCACATGTGCGAAAACCCTTCTTTGCTGCCCAGACAGGAGATGATTTCAGTTTCGGGATCAAGTCGTACGCCATATTTCCGATGGTATTTCCCCGCCACTTCGCGTCGTAAATTGGCGATGCCATTGGACTTGCTGTAACCGTGATTGCCGGGGTCCGCCGCAGCGTCCTGAAGTTTCTGGATGACAATCGGATCTGGAGGGTCGGACGGATTTCCCATTCCAAGATCGATCACGTCATCACCAGCACGCCGTTTCTGGTACAACGAATTGTTGATTCGCCCGAACATGTACGGGGGCAAACGATCAACACGCGCCGCAAATCGCACTTCAAAAGGCTCGCGGACAGGATCGGTCGTCGGCGAACCGATCGCTGGCGCGTCGATGTTCGGCGCATCGTCTTCCGAAGCAACCAAGTCCGCTTGATTTCCGCCAGCCGAGGCCTGACTAGCGTCTTTCACTTGGTCTTCCGCTCCCAAATCCGCCTTCGCTGTGGCGTCATCAGAGGGCTGGACAGGTTCGCTGCCTGGGGTTTTCGAATCATTAATGCTGGCCGTGTCGCTCATTTTGCCAAACCATCTCGTCGGCGTAGGGGAAAACGTGGAGCCGTGTATTGTCAATCAGAAACCGATTTTGTCCCAGGGGTTCATTCGGATTGGCGAAAAGTACTCGCTAAATTTACTTTGGCGAGCTGAAAAAAGTCTTCTCGCTTTCTTCCGCGCCGGAATGTCACGCCCGGCAAGGTCCCCCGTGACGAGATACTATACTGATCCATGCTGCTTTAAACCAAGTCAATCTGTTCAAAGTCCCCCGCGTAATCCATTCATGCCCGTCGCGCTTTTCGTCCCCTGCTACATCGACCAATTTTTTCCCGACGTGGCGATCGCGACACTGGAATTGTTGGAAAGGTTGGGTGTCAACGTCTGCTACCCCGAGGGCCAAACCTGCTGCGGACAACCGATGGCCAACACGGGATGCAACCAGGACACCGAACCGGTGGCGCGGCGTCTGGTCAAACTTTTTGCCGATTTCGACGCCGTGGTCTGTCCCTCGGGGTCCTGTGTTTCGATGGTCCGCAATCATTACGGAGCCTACTTTTCTCCTGACGATGCCGAATTCAAACACGTCACGGAAAACACCTATGAGTTGTGCGAGTACCTTCACGACGTGATCGGACTGGATCATCTGGACGTAAAATTTCCCCACCGCGTTTCGTTGCACCAAAGCTGTCACGGGCTACGTGAGTTGCGTTTGGGGCAATCCAGTGAGTCGATGACCGAGCGGGAAAACAAAGTCCGAAACATGCTGAACTTGGTGCAAGGAATCCAATGGGTCGAACCCGACCGACCGGACGATTGCTGTGGCTTTGGCGGAACATTTGCGGTCAATGAAGCCGACGTCTCTGCCGAAATGGGACGTGCCAGAATTGCCGACCATTGTGGCAAGGGTAGTGAAGTTCTGGCGTCGGCCGATATGAGTTGCTTGATGCACTTACAAGGTCTGATTCGGCGCGAACACAATCCCATCCAAGTCATGCACGTTGCACAGATCCTGTCAGGTCGGCCCTTGGGGTCCGTCTGATCCCACGTGTGTAGCGGTAGCGATTTCGAACTCAATCAACTGCCAATAGCCAACATCTGCCAAAAGCCACGATTCCCTAGAACAATGTTGCCGATCGTCGAACATCCCGCCGCAGCGAAAAAATTTGTCACCGACCCCAACCGGTCTCGCTGGCATGATCAGGCGTTATGGTTTGTCCGCAGTAAACGTGACAAACAAGCCGCCTCGTTGCCCGAATGGGAATACCTGCGCGAAACAGCGTCGCAAATAAAAACTCACACCATCGCCAATCTCGCGTTTTATTTGCAACAATTTGAAGATAATGCCATCGCGCGCGGCGCCCAAGTTCACTGGGCACTTGACGCGGCACATCACAATGAAATCGTGCTCGGAATCCTGAAGGATCACAAGACAAAACGAATCGTCAAAAGCAAATCGATGTTGACCGAAGAGTGCGGATTGAACCACTTCTTGGAAGACAACGGAATCGACGTTGTTGACACCGATTTAGGCGAACGGATTGTCCAGCTGCGCGGCGAAACGCCCAGCCATATTGTTTTGCCGGCGATCCACATCAAAAAAGAAGAAGTCGGCGATACATTTCATCAACACCTCGGTACGGATGAAGGTGCGTCGGACCCCAAGTACTTGACCGAAGCGGCCCGGGGACACCTGCGCAGCAAATTCCTGGCCGGCGAAATCGGAATCACCGGCGTGAACTTTGCCATCGCCGAAACCGGTGGAATCGTGGTCTGCACCAACGAAGGCAATGCAGATTTGGGGACGTCGCTTCCCAAAGTACACATCGCGTGCATGGGGATCGAAAAATTGTTGCCCAGACAACGCGACCTGGGCGTATTTACAAGACTTCTCGCCCGTTCGGCGACCGGCCAGCCGATCACCAGCTACACGTCGCACTTTACCGGTCCGCGAGATGAGAATAGCGAATTGCATATCGTGTTGGTCGACAACGGCCGATCGCGACTTCGCGAAAGTGAATCGTTTCGTGCCGCGATGCACTGCATCCGTTGCGGAGCTTGCATGAACACTTGTCCGGTTTATCGGCGCAGTGGTGGACACAGCTACCGGGCAACCGTCCCCGGTCCGATCGGCAGCGTGTTATCTCCGACACGCGATCAAAACACATACAAGAGTTTGCCTTACGCGTGCAGCTTGTGCGGATCGTGTACCGACGTTTGTCCCGTCAAGATACCACTGCACCATCAACTTCTCGCCTGGCGAGGTGAACTGGTCGGAAAGAAACTCCTGCCACGTTCTAAACGTCTCGCGATGAAAATGGCTTCAAGATTGTTTCGGTCACCGTTCCTCTTTGCACTCGCTGGAAAACTTGGGCGAACTGCTCTTCGCGTCCTTCCGCATTGGGCGACACACCATTCGCTAAACACTTGGACGATCGCGCGAGAGCTGCCCAAACCGCCGAAAGAAAGTTTCCGAGATTGGCATCGCAAACACCGCGCAAAATAATGGCAAATATGACTGGACATCATTCCAACAACACAGACGCGCGACAAGCGATCCTGGATCGAATCAACACAAAACAGGTCACCGCGCCTGCGTTGCCGGATGTTGATGTAACCCGAGTAATCGTCTTTGACGACCCGCTGGAAAAGTTTGCCGAAATGCTCGCGTTTGTCGGTGGGCAAGCGCACGTCGTTGATTCGGCCAGCGATATCAAACCGATCCTTGACCAGATCGACGTTTTTCGCGACGCGACGCGAATCGTCTCGCTGGTCCCCGAGGCGATTTCAGGAACCGTCGATGCAACCCAGGTCGACGACCCGCACGAATTGGCAACCATTGATTGGACGATCGCCCGTGGCGAGTTCATGGTCGCGGAGAACGGTGCGATCTGGATCGACGGAGACTCGCTGCCACACCGCGTTCTGTTGTTCATCGCACAGTACCTGGCGATCGTCGTTCCGAAATCGAAGATCGTATCAAACATGCACCAGGCCTACGAACAGATCGAAGGCTACCAAAGCCGCTTCGGTGTCTTCGTTTCCGGTCCCAGCAAAACTGCCGACATCGAACAATCCCTCGTCCTCGGAGCGCACGGATGCCGCAAATTGCAAGTGTTCATCGTCGCGAACGCATAAAAAGCGTTACCTATCAGAACCGATGGAACGAATGAGAAACGATTCACCCCGCATTCGGTCCGTGTTCACGATGAAACCAACGACCTGACGGATTTCGCCACCGTCTTTCTCTGGCGGAGCCAACGTCGACGAAAAGTGCATTTTGCCGTCGACAAACGCCGAATCGACGCGATAGATCGAGGGATGATCAGACTGATCCACAATGACCGCATCCTTGTCCGCCAACACGGTGATCGTACTGCCATTAACGCCAAGCCCGCGATCGATGACCTGCATCAGTGCGCCGTCCAACGACTGGACGACCGTTATTCTTACATCTTTCGAGGCGACATATTCGAATTCCACATCAATTCCGTTTTCGCCACACGTCGTTAACCAATCTCGTGTTTTCAAGAAGACCTTGGCATACTCATCGATCGGCTTATCAATCGTCGGCACCAAATCGACTTCACTGATTCTTAGACGCAGCAAATTAGTTGCGGCATCGAACTCCACGTCGTGTTGCGAAAATCGCCCGCTTTTCCACAACTTAAGCTTCATCTCTGTGATTTGCTTTCGATTGACGATCATATTGGGCCTAAAGTCAAGGAACGCGAGGATTTGCTCGCTGGAATGAGACACCAATCCGTCTACCTTTACACCGCGCGCGACATTCGGCCCGCCTTCTTCAATGATTGAGACCACCAAGTCCGCGGTGCCCGTTGTCTGATCCGATTCGATCGTGACGATACAAAACGCGTTTGAAAATCCAATACCCGCCAGCGCTTTGTCTACCTTCTTCTTCAGTGTTTGCTCCGAACCGAACGGCACTGGTTTGCCACGTTCCCAAACGGGATCCGACAATTCTGATTGGTTCGCCAGCCGACGCGAAACCGGAGCAAAAGATAGCGGCGGATAAAATGGCAAGGGCCAACGATCCGAATCGCAGCATCAACATCTCTTCATCCCTGTGAGAAAGAATCGGCCGGTGTGTAAGCCGAGCCAGTAACTCCGTTGGGCAGTTTAGCGAGCGTACCAAAACTGTGAAACATTGATGTTGACCGCTACCCGGAAAGCTTTGACAGCAACAAGCCTACTTCGACGGGACAACGTCAACGTCTTCCATTGGGTCGTATTTACGGTACCAAGGCGGATTGAGGAAATACTGCAGACGCTCTTGCTCTTTATCGTCGGTCAAAAACGGTCCGTGATCCTGCGTCGTCCAGTACTCATAGAGCGTCTCCCGCAGCTGCGGATCGGTGACTTTGAATTTTCCCTCGCGTTCCTGCGTTTCAATCCACCTTCGCATCGCGTCAAAAGCCTCCACTCCGGCCTGCTGGAACAGGATGCCTCCCCCACCAAAATTGTCATACAGGTAGCGCTGGAACTTTTGGTGGCCAAGCATGTACCGCGCGACACTTCGATCGGGCGGCTCCAGCTGTCCACGGAGCGCCAAACGCTGCACTTCCAGTTTGCGCCTCGCAGCATCGGGCAATTCGGCATCTTGTAACTGGCGCTCGAGAGAGTTTATCTGCCGGCGCAATTCGGCCTCCTGGCCCTTGATTCGTTTTTGGTGCTCTGCCTTCATATAGGTGTCGGCAAAATCAATCTCCGCATCGGTAGGCGTTAGCTCCGCGGAATGTGCCGCGCGGAAATCGTTCAATAATTGCGCCAAAAATAAACGCGACAGTTCACTTGATAACGAAGCATCGCCGCCGGTACGAATTTGATCTCGATACACCGATCGACCGAGAACCTCGCCGATCTTCTCGCGCCGTGTCGATAGCACGCCTGCGATCCGTTGCGCTTCCGTGGCATCGAACCTGCCGGTCAATTCAATCTTCTCCCCGATAACACTGACCAGCCGAGGTGCGGTCAAAACCTGACCATCCACAATCGCCGCCAGCCGTAATTCCGGATCGTAACCAGCTTCCAACAATTTGGTCGTCGCTTGCCTTAATCGTTCGCCCGCCGCCGCGGACAGCGTGATCGCGACACTCTGCCCACCGCCAGGCCCCCGAGCCGGCGCGGCCTCGGCCGATTCCACGTCTCGCTCGGTGAACAACGACGCTTGATCTTCCAGTCGCAACCACTCCACGGGCCGGCCATCGGGCGCCCATGAAAGGACATTCTTGTCACCGCTATTCTTCGCGGCTTCGATTTCAGCGGCGTCGGATAACAAGTGGCCGACTCGAACTTGAAGCCGCACACCATCTGCACTGTTCTGCCGGTCGTCACTGCGTTTACGCAACTCCAATACCGATAGACGCGAACCTTCGGGTGCCTCGAACGCAGCAGGTCGACCAACCGTATCATCGGCAGGAAGGCACAACGTCAATCGGTCGCCGTTGATGCGATAGATGCCTCGCAACCTCGCGCCGGCAGGTGCCTTGCCTTGTGTCTCGACGGTAATTGCGTCGATCGTTTTTGGATTTTGGTTTGGATCAAGCTCGACGCGATAAACATGGTCGGCCCCGCCAAGGCCATGCATCGTCAAGAGTTGCTCGGCGAACTTGAAGCTCATCTTGGCCATGCCCCGACGTTCAAGAAGCTCCGACATTGATTTTCCGTTGGACTGCCCACTGACGAACTCCCAGTCACCCTGCAATAGGTCAAGGTCAGTTGCGTCTGCGTCACGTGTTGCCGAGTTCGAACTCTCAGAGACCGCCCCCACCTGCTCTGGCTCTGGCTCTGAAACAAGCACCTCATCATTGGCTGTGGTTTTTGTGGCTGCTGTTTGAATCGCAGGGCCGAAAAACAATAACAGCAACAGAGATACACCGGCGATCGCTGCACCACGTGATAATTGCAGTGGCTCACGCATCGGCTCGTCAAACAAGCGGGCGATGCGTCGCCGAAGTTCCGATGGAGAACGTCCGCCTGCCGCCGTGGATGTCACGTCGTACTGATTACCAGACGCCACTCGCGAAAGTTCCATAACGCGTAGCAGGGCCCCAGCATATCGCATCTGTGATTCGTGACCACGTTCTTGGACGTCGCCGCAGGCCAGATCATCGCAGGCATACTCACGCAACGAACTGATCCGGCGGTTCAGTAGCCACAGCGAGGGATTGAAAAACAGCAGGGCTTCAGCCAAACGTTGTAGCAAGTTAATCCATAAATCGTATCGACGCACATGCGCAAGTTCATGTCTGATGATCATCTCTAACTCGCCCACAGTCAAACCCGTTAGCGCCGATGCCGGTATCAAGATCGTCGGCCTGACCAAGCCCACCACTTTCGGCACGACAATCGTTTCCGCCACTGCCAATGCAGGCACAACCTTCATCGACCACGCTTTCGCCGTTCGCTCCAAAACATCCGACAGCGGCCCTTCAGTGAGCACCCGGCTACATCCACGCAATCGCTCGGCGCGAACCACACACCATGATAGACGTGCCAGCATCAACAAAACACCCGACGCATACAATCCAGCCAACCATGGCGCTGCGGCGGCCCACACCCGAGTCAAACCAACCCCCAAGTCCGCCGCGCCGGAGCCTTCATCAGCCGAGCCGATTTGTGCCCAGACGTACGCCGGCGTGATGCCATCCGGCGCCGCGGACGATTCTATCGGTGCCGATAAATCAGGCGACTCGACAAACTGCCGCGTGACCAAACCCATTGGTTCGGAGCTTGCAATCGAGACAGTGTCCTCCAGAGGCTGTGGCGAAGCACACAAAAGAAACGTCACCGGCAAGCAGCAACAACCAATCACGAGCGCCGCCACGTGCACGCCGTAGTTCCACTCGACCGATTGATTACGCCACAATCGTGACACGAACCATGCGACAATTGCCAACGCGGCGATTTGCCATATCGAATGCAACAGAGTTGTGCAGATGCGTCCGCTAAATTCCACATCAACAAAAGTTAACTGGTTCATTTCTGCTGCTCCTTACTCTTGCGATTGATCATCCGACGTATTTCAGCCAACTCGTCTTCGTCAACATCAGCCGTTTCAAGCAGATTCAACACCATCGCCGAAGGCGAACCGCCAAATGCACGGGAAAGCAGATCGCCCATCATTCGGCCCGTTACACTTTCCTTTTCCACTTTGGGAGAAAATAGAAACGCGTTGCCTAATTTGCGGCGTTTCAAAAATCCCTTGCGATGCATGATGTTCAGCATCGTGATCACGCTGCTGTGGGCCAACGAACGTCCGGCCTGAACCTCCAGTTTGGCTCTGACATCGCGAACCGGCAGCGGAGACTCCTGCCAAAGGACCTTCAGGATTTCTAGCTCCAACTCGGTCGGATGCTCGGACTCAGCACGCGCCACGATTAC
>JAGQPO010000438.1 GCA_020426665.1 Planctomycetales bacterium | reverse complement strand
GTGCTTCGTCCAAATTTAATTTTGGGGTAGCGGAACCCGTCAAGAGTTTCGGCCGTACTCTGGAATGCTCGAAAGTCATGACGACTTCCGCTACGGTCCCTCGCCTAAAATCAAAGGTTAACGAAGCACTAACGTGTTCCCCCCGATCGAGCTGCCCTTAAATGTGTGCCGCGGAATAAGTTGAATCGTGCGGACGGGCGATATTGGATTACAATCAAGCATTGCCTGTGGTTTGGGAAAATCGCAAACGGGATTTAAGTGAACCCCCTGTCTGCGTCACGACCCTACCGGGCAGAGGGTAGTACGTATTTACTTAGTCAAATGATTCGGAAATGCCGAGGAATTCCAAGCGGGGACGATTGGGCCGGCTGATCGAGCGGTTGGAAGACCGTCGCCTGCTCGCTGCGCTTTCGAATGATTCGGCCTGGACGCCCAACTCATCGCAACCGATTTTTGCAGTCGACGCTCCCGAGCCCTCGGCGTACTTGGCTTTCACGCTCAATCGAAACACATTGGCACCTGTGCTGGAGTCGGTGCCGTTGGAGTTTTCACTCGGTCCGGTCGAGCCGACGGATTTGCGACCCGGCCGGCTGCACGGTGAATTGAGTTTGCCAACCCCCGGCGGCGATCTCGCAGAGTTCAAGCTGGTCGAAACACAAATCATGGACGCTGCGTTGGCAAGCAAATTGTCCGATGTCGCAACCTATTCGGGCGTCACCCGCGACGGCCGCTCGACGGTGCGCGTGACCGTGACGCCGAACGGCTTGCACGCACGGATTCGATCCGACGCTGGTGATTTCATTGTCAACCGAGTCATCGGTGACCCACGTGAAATCTATCTGAGTTACTACGAAAGTGACTTGGCGATGGCGTCCGGCGATCTCTTTGATGCCGACGACACCGACGAAGATGAACATGGTCCGATGGGCACCACAACGGCGGGCGAGGCCGAGTTGCCCGTTGGTGCCCCGCCGCCGATCCAAACCACAGGTCCGGAATTGAGAACATACCGGTTGGCCGTTGCGGCGACCGGGGAATTCACCGCGCGTCACGGAGGCACTGTTGCTGCGGCGCAAGCCAAGATTGTTGAAGCGATCAACGACGCCAATGATTTATACGAACGAGAGTTGGGAATTCGATTCGTTCTGGTTGACAACACGTCAATCGTTTATCTGGACGCGCAGACCGACCCCTACACCAATTCCAGCCTGTCGGCGATGCAGTCGGAGAACCAGGCCAATTTGGATGCGGTGATTGGTGACGCCAACTATGACGTCGGCCATGTTTTTGGGACCGCCGGTGGAGGCCGATCAAGTATCGGCGTTGCCGGCCGTTCGGGCGTCAAAGCTCGCGCGGTCAGTGCAAACAACTTGAATTCTTCGACGCTAACGGTTTCGCATGAAATTGGACATCAATTCAGCAGCCGGCACACATGGAACGGCTCCAACGGATCGTGCACCGCCGCCCAGTGGAACGCGGACTTTTCGATGGAACCGGGCAGCGGTTCGACAATCATGTCCTATGGCGGATTCTGTGGGATCGATAACGTCGTAACGACGCGCGACACCTACTTTCATTCCGTCAGTTACGATGCAATCGTCGACTATGTCACCACTCGAATTCCGAGTGTGGGGTCGATCATAGCGACTGGCAACACCGCACCGATCGTCGATGCCGGTCCAGACCACACCATTCCTGCGGGGACGCCGTTCCAGCTGGACGCGGCGCCGGCAGTGGACAACGAAGCAGACCCGGTAACATACAACTGGGAACAGCGTGATTTGGGAACGGGACAAAAGGCATTGGCCGCGCCCGACGACGGCCTGGGACCGCTGTTTCGATCCTATCCCAAGTCGTCCGTGCCGACACGGACACTTCCGCTGCTGACCGAATTGTTGAATAACACCACGCCCAAGGGCGAGCAATTACCGACGACGAATCGAACGATCCATTTTCGACTCAATGCCAACGACGGGCGTGGTGGTACGGCATCAGATGAAATCGTTTTGACGGTTGTTGACACGGGCAACGCCTTCGCCGTTACCAGTCCCAACTCGGCCGTCGATTGGCCGGCCCATTCCATCCAGACAATCACCTGGGATGTCGCGGGGACCGACGCAAACGGAATCGATGCCGCCACCGTTGATCTGATGATCTCATTCGATGGCGGATTCACGTTCGATACCGTCTTGGCAAGCAACGTTCCAAACAATGGTTCACACGATGTCGTGATACCCGATACGCTGACAACTAACGCGCGAATCAAGGTTCAGCCCGTCGGAAATATCTTTTTTGATGTTTCCGATGCAAACTTTACAATCAGCGAAGCGCAGATCACGGACGACTATGGTGATGCACCCGCGCCGTACCCGGTGCTGTTGTCCGACAACGGAGCCAGACATGCAATCGGTGGGCCCGTGCTGGGGGCTGTCGTCGACGCCGAGATTGACGGACAGCCGAGCCCACTGGCTGATGGTGACGGCAGTGATGAGGATGGGCTTACAATCACCAATCCGTTGGTCGCCGGCCAAACGTCCGACGTGTCGGTTTCATCGCCGACCGGAGGGGCGTTGGACTTGTTTTTCGACTTTGACGGCGACGGCGTTTTGGGGAACACCACCGCGGAAATCTTTCGGACAACCATTTCCCCCGGCGATACGTTAATTCCGATCAGCGTGCCGATCAGCGCGGTCGCGGACACGTACGCACGTCTGCGGATCAGTACCGCAGGCGGACTTACCGCGACAGGCCCCGCGGCAGACGGTGAAGTAGAGGATTACCGGATTCAAATCATGGCGGCCACACCGGTCAGCGTTGCAAAGGTGCAAATCAATGATGGTGGTCAACAGCGTAGCCAACTAACGTCGGTGACCATTTTGTTTGACGGCGCTACAAATGTGTCGACCGCGGCCTTCGAGATTCGTAATCAGTCAGACAATTCATTGGTTCCAATCAGCACCGCGACTGAAACTGTGGATCAGGTCACGGCCGCCACCATCACGTTTCTGTCTGGAGACAACGTTACCGCCAGGGCAACAGGCAACTCGTTGATCGACGGGAATTATCACCTGCAGGTCTTTGCGACCGAAGTCGAACGGATGGAACAGGATTTTCACTTTGGTGAGGTGCCAGCCGATGCATTCTTCCGGTTGCTCGGCGACTCCGATGGTGACCGTGACGTCGATGGTCAAGATTTTGGGCGGTTCGCACTTGCGTTTTTAAAGCCGTCGTCGGACCCCGCGTTCGATGACGCATTCGACGCCGACGGTGATGGCACCATCGACGGCGACGACTACGGATGGTTTGAACTGCGGTCCCTGCGGTCGCTGCCGTTTTAACGGTAACTCCGTTGACGGTGTCAGGGACTAATGGCATCGGCGCAATGTTGGTGTGCAGGCTTTAGGGACCGTCCAGCTTAGCGACAGCTGGTAGCAGTGTATTTTTGGGTAGAAATTCCCCATTGGTGTGCGTCACCACCCAGTGATGTCACACGCCTTGCGAAATTCATCTCAAGTCTTCACGT
>JAGQPO010000437.1 GCA_020426665.1 Planctomycetales bacterium | reverse complement strand
CACCCACAGATTTGGCGGAAGAGCCAAAAAAATGTTGTATCGATTCGGCACTGCTTCGTTATAGTCGCTTCTCCGAAGTGAATCGCAAAAACTTGAATCGGCGCGGCAACGTGTGCTTTGTTCCGACTCGGTTTTAGGGAAGCGAAACTGGTCAAGGGTTTCGACCGGAGTCAGGAATCGCCGAAAGTCACGCGTCTTCCGCAACCATCGAAACCCTAATGTTCAATTGGAACTAAGCACGAGAGTGCCTCTCAGAGATTGCCCCGTTTTACGTTGGTGAAATTCCCTTAAGCCCCGATTTGCGGTGCTCGATCGCGCAAGGCGAGGCGTGAATTCAATTTCAAGTGATGCCAACGGGGGACGTTCCATCGCATTTTTGCCCAGAATCCCGGCACAATCTGGTAAATGCTGGCGCTGTGGTTGGGGTGTCATACCCGGTGGGGATTGTTTGTGCGTTGGCAGATCCCCCCTCCGTGGCGAGTTTTCCGCCTGCCCTTGCTGGTATGCGATCGCAAAATTATCCTACCGGGCTCAAATTTCAGGACTTTCTTACTCTTTCACGGTCAAAACCGGACTGATGCACAGCCCCACTCAGCGACACGTTCTTTCCGCGCTGGTCCAGAACGTTCCCGGGGTACTCGCCCATATTTCTGGGATGCTTGCCTCGCGTGGCTTCAACATCGACTCACTGGCAGTCGGTGAAACCGAAAACAAGACTCTCTCTCGCATGACTTTCGTCGTCGTTGGTGACGACCGAGTACTGGAGCAGGTACGCAAGCAACTGGAAAAGATCGTCACGGTCGTGCGCGTCATTGACGTCAGCAGCCGAGACTTTGTGGAACGCGATTTGTTGCTGGTCAAGGTTCTGGCACCCTCGGGGCCCAAGCGTGCCGAGATTCGTGAGCTGGTCGACATTTTTCGGGGACGCATCGTTGACGTCGGACCCGATGAATTGATGATCGAAATCAGCGGACGCGAGAACAAGGTCCAGGCATTCATTGAACGCGTTCGCCCCTACGGGATCACCGAATTAGTCCGGACAGGACGTGTTGCGATGGTCCGCAGTGACTCCGACAACCCCGTGCCCGAAGGGACCCTGACCAAGGTCACCGCATAAACGGTCATCACGACTTCATTACATACCGCTGAGGGGTCGCGCCGACGTCGCGTCGTTCGGCCCCTAATCACTTTCAATCAAACCCAAACTACCTACAGACAGTTTTCACATGGCAGCCACGATTTATTACGACAACGACGCTGATCTTTCGCACCTCAAAGGCAAGACGGTTGCAATTTTGGGCTACGGTTCGCAAGGCCACGCCCAAGCACAAAACCTACGTGACAGCGGCGTTAATGTCATCATCGGCCAGCGTCCAGGATCGGCTAACTATGACTTGGCTGTGTCACACGGCTTTGCCCCCAAGTCGATCGCCGATGCAACGAAAGAAGCAGATGTCATCAACATTTTGCTGCCCGATGAAGTCCAGGCTGACGTCTATCGTGAAGAGATCCTGCCGAACCTGTCTAAAGGCAACGTGCTGATGTGCTCGCACGGGTTCAATATCCACTTCGGACAAATCACTCCGCCCCAAGGCATCGATACGCTGCTGGTCGCCCCCAAGGGTCCAGGCCACCTGGTTCGAAGCGAGTACGAAAAGGGCGGCGGAGTTCCATCGTTGATCGCACTCGGAGAAGGCGCGGCCGAATCCACCAAGCAAATCGGCTTGGCCTATGCCAAGGGTATCGGTGGGACTCGGGGCGGAGTCATCGAGACATCGTTCATGGAAGAAACCGAAACGGACTTGTTCGGCGAACAAGTCGTGCTTTGCGGCGGTGTCAGCGAATTGGTCAAGGCCGGATTCGAGACGCTGGTCGAAGCCGGATACCAGCCCGAAATGGCCTACTTTGAGTGCATGCACGAATTGAAACTGATCGTTGACCTGTTGTACCAAGGCGGATTGAGCTACATGCGGTACAGCATCAGCAACACGGCTGAATACGGCGACTACGTGACCGGCCCGCGCATCATCACCGCTGAAACCAAAGCCGAAATGAAACGTGTCCTGACGGAGATCCAAAACGGCACCTTCGCACGCAACTGGATCTTGGAAAATCGCGGCGGAGCAGCGTTCTTCAAAGCCACCCGCCGACGCGAGCGAGACCATGGCGTCGAACAAATCGGTCGCGGACTACGCAGAATGATGTCCTGGATCGACGAAAAAGAAGTCAGCTGAAGTATCGGAAATCCGAATCTTTAGCCAGGGGACGTTAGAAGTCACGCGGAACGGGTGACGCATTTGCGAGAAAATCACAACTGCGACTCCCGTCCTCGCGTGCATTCGGTGGG
>JAGQPO010000436.1 GCA_020426665.1 Planctomycetales bacterium | reverse complement strand
TCGATGCCGTTGTGGACCATTTTGACATAGTTCCCCGCGCCACCGCTGCCCAACCATTCGCAACAGGGAATGTCGTTGTTGGGGCCAACCTTGGCGGCGATCGATTGGAACATCTCTTTGATGTGCGGCCATGCGGCTGCCGATCCACCGGGCATCAAACTGGGGCCTTTCAAAGCCCCCTCTTCACCACCGCTGACGCCGCAGCCGACGTACAGCAATCCGGCTTCTTCGACCTGTTTGGTACGACGCTCGGTGTTGACGTAGTACTCATTTCCACCGTCGATGATGATGTCACCGGGCTCGCAATGCGGCAGCAGTTGCTCGATGATCGCATCGACGGCGGGGCCGGCCTTGACCAACATCATCAACTTGCGCGGTCGTTTGACCGCTTTGACGAATTCTTCGATCGAGTGGGCTCCGACGAAGTTCTTTCCGGCGGCGCGGCCCGCGATCAATTCGTCCACTTTACTGGTGGTACGGTTGTACACGGCAACTTTGTAACCGCGACTCTCGACGTTAAGGGCCAGGTTTTCGCCCATGACAGCCAGACCAATCAATCCAAAATCGCAATCGCCGCTCATCTTTTGAAACTCGTTTGGGAGTGTGTTGTTTGAACCCGGTGCTTTGTTATCGGGGTGGGCAGTGCTTTGTTAACGGTGGTTTGTACGTTGCCGGTTAGGTCGGGAAAGGGGGTATCAACCGAAAATACGGACGACCCTAAAACCAAACGCTGAAGCGTCACCGGGACCGAGATTCTAAGGGAGGCCAAAAAAACCGAATAGGGCAGGGCAGAAACCCTAGCGGGAAGCTAGGGTTAGCGTGGTACGGTACGGTGTTTGCACAAGATTTTTGGGCATGAATTGGTTGCGGGCCTGCCGAATCCCCACCCCTGGATCGATTTGGTCGACTGATTTGCATCAATTCTGCCGGAATCGAGGTAGTTTCTTGCCGATCCGCGATCCACTGATTACTGTCACAGCAAGTGACTATTCCCCCTGCGCCCCGATTTTTGGCCGCGTTTTGAAATTGGTTTCACCGATGACACTTCTTTTCCGATCGTTTTTGGTCGCTGCCCTCACCGCAGCGTTTGTTTCCACCGGGTCAAGCGTCTTGGCCCAGAACAACGGCGGCGGCACCGTTAATAACTTTGCCCAACCGATCGCCGGCGTGGACGTCGATGCCCAGGGCGTTTTGAAGGTCCGGCAATTTGATCCGCGCGTCGCCAAGCAGCGTTTAATGGCCGCTCGCCAGATGCGTGACAATGACCTGATGCGTGGCAGCAAGCTGCGGAAAGTCTCGTTGCAACGACTGGAAGCCGCGCTGCAGCAACAGCTTGCCGGCCAAGGTGACATCAGCGACGACATCAAAGCACTGGCCGGTTTGACGTCGATCCAGTACGTCTTTTATTACCCCGAAACTCAAGACATCGTTGTCGCTGGGCCTGCCGAGGGTTTCGTCGCCGACCCAACCGATCGCTTTGTCGGAATCGAAACCGGAAAGCCAACGGTCTTGTTGGAAGACTTGGCGACCGCACTTCGTGCCTTCGCACCCGGTCATCCGGCAACCGGCGTGATCAGCGTTTCAATCGACCCGACCGAAGAAGGGCTGCAACGCATGCAAAACTTTTTGCGATCCGTCCGCGGTCGAGTCCAACCCAGCGACGCCGAGCAATTGGCATCAGGACTGAAAAACAATTTGGGCCTGCAAACCGTTTCGATCCGTGGGATTCCCAACGACACGCACTTTGCCCGCGTGCTGGTCGAAGCCGATTACCGAATGAAATTGATCGGTATCGGTCTGGAACGATTGCCGATGCGATTCCAAAGTTACGTCGATCGGGCCAATCCGTCCGCGGTGGCCGCCAACGCGATGGAACGTTGGTATTTTCAGCCGCGGTACGACGGAATTGCCGTCAGCGAAGATGGATTGGCAATGAAGATTAACGAGCGTGGCGTGCAATTGGTCGGCGAAAACGAGCGAGTTGCCGGAGGGACACGAACCGTCACCCGCCGCGTGAACAAAGCGAGCCAAGCGTTTTGCCAAGAGTTTACAGACAAGTTTCCGATGATCGCGGATCAGGTCCGGATCTACGCCGAATTGCGTCAGTTGATGGATGTTTCGATCGCTGCGGCATACATTCACGAGCAAGACTTTTACGGTCAAGCCGAGTGGGCGATGCCGGTCCTGGGCAATGAATCGACCTACACCATCCAGACCTACACCGCTCCGGAGCAGGTCGAGACGGCGGTCAATGCGGTTTGGCGAGGTAACACGCTGATGACGCCGCTTGGTGGTGGTGTTCAGATGCAGCCTCGGAAAGCGCTTTCCAGTCAGACTTTGGTTGTCGACCGAGAAGGCAAGAACAACGAAATCAAACAGTCCGCCGGCCCGTCCGATCTGAAAGACGGACAATGGTGGTGGGACTGATTCGTAAGTCCAGCGAAACAACGCTACACTGGCCGGCGGGAATCTCTCTCGCACGGCCGGTGTTTTTTATGGACCAACAGCATTCGCCGATTGTTGCTCAATCGACAACACGACTGGACACGAAAGAAAATGCCGGTGATTTGGCCGCCCGGGACTTAGTCGTTGTCTATGACTCGCTGCAAGAATGCCCTTACCTGGACAGCCAAGTGGCACGAATGCCGCTGGAATATCCTCGGCGTCGGTTGTTTCCAGATGACCTGGATCGATTGCTGGAACTTGGTTATCGGCGAACCGGATCGATGCTCTATCGAACCGCCTGCCCGAACTGCCGGGAATGCATCCCGACGCGACTGGATGTAACGGAGTTCCGGATCACACGTTCGATGAAACGGATTTTAAATCGCGCGGACCGCCAGTTGGAGGTTCGCTGGGGAAAACCCCAGGTCGACGCCGAACGATTGCGACTCTTTAACGCACATCGGGAAGCCCGCCGGTTAAGCCAACGCGGCCCGGCGGACTTGGCCGATTACCATGAATTTTTGGTTGCCACTTGTGTGGAAACGTCCGAGATCGCGTTTCGAGTCGACGGGCAATTGATCGGGATCGCGATCGTTGATCTCGGCCGCGATTGCGTCAACGCCGTCTACACGCACTTTGATCCCGAATATGGACGATATTGCATCGGTACACTGGCGATTTTGAAACAGATCCAGTGGGCGATTCAAACCAGCCGCGTCTACGTCTACCTGGGGCTTTTCGTTGCCGAAAACGAGCACCTGAACTACAAAGATCGGTTCCGGCCGCAACAACGACTCGTCGACGGACAATGGCGGAACGTGTGATTGCCGGACTTCGCTGGATGACGCCACTTCGGATCAGCTGACGGAGCCGGCAGCGATCCAACGGTGGTTCAGTCATCATGTCATCAGCTGAGATCACTGTGCAGGCGGTCTGCGCTAGTATTCCACCGCAACTCAACTTTCGGGTGGGGA
>JAGQPO010000016.1 GCA_020426665.1 Planctomycetales bacterium | reverse complement strand
CATCAGCCGACTCGCGCCAGCGTTCGGGCCGCATGCAGTACACCGTTCGTTGTTCGTTCGCACGCGCGATAGCGAAATATATCAACCGACGCTACCGGACGGTCTCCCCTTTTGTCCCCCCATCACCACACAAAAACGTCCGACCATCAATCGACATCAGCCGACTCGCGCGGTCGTTCGACTCGCGCGAGCGTTCGGGCATTGATCTCGATTCGGCCTTCAGCCTTACTCCTTCAGCCTTAGATAATCCTCAGTCGCGCGTCGGTCCACTTGAATCAGGTGGTCTCGCAGCGGAGGAAAGACATCGCCTTGAACACTCTGCAATCGCAGGTCTTTGGTCGGCCGGCGTGGCATGTGACAGTCAATGCAGTTGTCTGAAAACACAATGCCGTCCTGGGGATGAAACCCGCAATCACTTTCGTTCTGATGACACTTCATACAACGATCGGAAAACAGCTTGGTATTGCCGCGCTCGTTAGCATGCGGATCGTGACAATCCACGCATGTCATCTCTGAGTCTTTGAAGCATCGACTTTCTGAGAGCCGGGTGAGTTGGTTGCTTGTGTGGACGCTGTTCTTTGCGTCAATCTCGTCATTGGGCGGGTGATAAAAATCGACCAAGTGATCACCGGGGCGAAAACCGAGAGCTGGGGCTTTCAAGGCACGCGAACCCGAGTGGCATTGACCGCACACCTCCATCTGCACCTGGCGATCAAGCCGAGCGGGATTGGCGATGGCATGGGCATCTTCAATTTCGGGGTGACTTTTGTGATAGGCAACATGCTCGGCACCCGGCCCGTGACAACGTTCACAGGTAACACCCATAATAAGTGAATTCGGGGTGTAATGATTTGGGGGCTCTCGATAGTCAAAATATGTGAAATGACAATCCAGACAACGCTCCGGGGCAGGCCGTGCGTAGGCGGCGTCCCCGTCGATGTATCCCGGGCTGTTGATCCATTGATCGCCGTCGGTGATGTGGGTCACATTGGCCTGGTAAAGCCCGTCTTCGTGCCAATAGAGATAGGTTTGTGCCATTTTTGACGAGCCGACGATGATTTCCATCGGCACCTCGAAACTCCAGTCAAAGAAATGGACTCGCTGCAAATATCGTTCGCCGAGCTTGACCATTTCGAAACGAAGATTCGGATCGGATGAACGGAAAACGTTCGATCCCGGCTGGAAGTTTCCGTCAATCGACGTCGCGTCGACATGACGACTGGTTTTGAAGTGCGCCGTCGACAAACTCGATTCGTATTGGGACAAGTGGCACTCTTTGCACGCCTGGGGTCCAACGAAGCCGGGGTTTTCATGTTTCGGTGTAAGATTTCCGGTGACGTGCGGAGCATGTCCAGGGCGAAAGGGGATCTCGACACCGGCTCCGTTTTCATACTTCCCGACGAACCAGATGTTTTCTGATTCGATTTTGGCAACGACCAAGTCACGGGGCGGCGGGGTCGGACCGGAATTCGCAGCCGCAACCGGCTGGTCCTTTGGCACGTCGACTGACGGTGCTTCCTGAATTTGACGGGCCTGGTTGTCCAGACGATTCGTTTCGATCGCGTCAAGAATGAACCAAGCGGCAACGGCAACGATTGATAACAGAACGATCCACCGCTTGTAATTCAATTGATGTGATCTCTGGGGAAATAGTCTCGGTGCCGGCCCTCTGTTGGTATGCCGAAAAGCAAAGCGATGATATCAGCAATCGCCTGGTTGGTCAAAATACTTTCGCACCAAGTGTGCGTTCGGATTTCCGACCAACGAAAACAGGACGGCGCCGATGGCTGAACCAGCCAAGTCCCAGACAAAGGGATCCAGCCCCATGAATTCATAGGCGCGAAATTCTTGGTGCTCGTAGTAACCCCAGCAGGTGAGCCCCAGATGCACCAACATCCCGGCGACCATTCCTGCGATCGCGCCTGATGCGGTCATTCGTCGCCAATACAGCGACAACACGATCGGGATCAAGAAACAAGCGGCCAACCCACCACTGGCAAAGACGATCAAATCTTGCAGGTACTTCGGCGGATTCAAAACAACCAACACCGCCAAGACGCCGATCACGACGGTCACTCCGTAGCTGAGCCACTTGAGATTTCGCTCCGGTGCCGCGGGATTGATGTGCCCTTGATAGATGTCGCGGACGACCGACGACGAAACCATCAACAAGAAACTGTCGACACTGGACATCACCGCCGCAAACGGCGCCGCGACCAACAGCCCCGCCAACCACGGCATCCCTGCGTTGCGGGTCAGCAACGTCGCCAAGTCGGGCATCGTTCGGTCGGGATCAATTTCCATTCCCGGCATCAGCACCCGGCCACAGCAAAATATCAAGACGAGCGAAAAGTAGATGATGGAATAGTAGATGGCGACAGTGACGATCGAATAACGCAGTGTTCTGGTGTCTTTGAAAGACATCAATCGGACCATGTTGCTCGGTTGGCCGGCGCCGGCAAACGGCCAGAAAATAAAGAAGCTGATCGCGGTCCCAACGGCCAGAAAACCGAACCCGCTTTTGGCGCTCGGACCGGGACTCTGCAAATAGACGCCCGGCCGGCCGGCGCCATACATGTACGCTGTGGTTTCAATCACTTCGACCGAAATGCCACGTGCCGCCGGATCACTTTGAATGGATTCAATTTCGAACGCCGTCGTGATTTTCAAAATCGCCGTCGGCGGGCTGGACGTCTCCCCCGGTGCGATGAGGGTAAGTGCGGCCAAACGGTACGCATTTCCTTGTTGTTTGATCCAGGTGCCTTTCGGTATCACGATCTCTTTGTCGCTGACTTCATCGACGGACAGAATCGCCGTCCCGTTTTCCGGAGGCGTCATCTTCGCCATTTGACGTGTTGCGTTTGCCAATCCGCCGACCTGGTACAAAGCCAAGCCCAACATCAAGATCACACCGACGAACATCACGATGCCTTGCATGACATCCGTCCAGACGACCGCGCGAAACCCGCCATAGACGACATAAAGGATCACGGCAAACGAAAACACGATCAGGCAAAGCAAATAGTCAGGTTCCGCGCGGTTGACCCATGGAATTCCCGCGGTCAGTTCGGCGATGCCGGCCACCGATCGCTGAAACATCGGTTCACCCGACAACAGCGTGCTCAAGATCTTGCCGCCGGCTTTGAATTGAGCGAGCAGATAGAAAAACATGAAGAACACCAACATGGCGGTTGCTACCAGGCCGACGCGATGACTGGCAAAACGCTCTCGCAAGACTTCCGGAATGGTCAGCGCACCACTTTGACGTGCAACTTGATTCAGCCGCTTTCCGATCAGCCCCATGCCCACCAGCGGCGACAACATGAAAGCCGCAATCCACAACGCGAGCGACCAACCGTGTGTATAGATCAGTGCCGGAAACCCCATGAAACTGCCACCCGATGAATTGGTGGCCGCATACGTCAATGCAAACGCCCAAACCCCAAAACTGCGACTGCCCAGGAAGTACTCGCCGACAAACTCCTTGCCCTTGCTGGCACGACTCGCAAGAACCGCAATGAACACAACGGCGAGTGTATAAATACCAAACGTGATCAGCGCCGCATTGGATCCATCAGCCATCGACCGACTCCTGGGCCAAAGGGTTTTCAAGCGGATGGTCGGCCATTTGTGTCAGCGCAAACCAGGCGGTCAGCAGCGTCACAAGGATCCACGGCAACATCACTCCCCAAAACACCCATGACGGCATCCCCAGGACAAGACGCAATTCGACGTCTCGCGCCCCGATTTGGCCGCCACTGGCCTCCAGTCCGTGCTCCAGTCCGTGCTCCAGTCCGTGCTCCAGCCCATCGTACGCTGCGCTGTCGTAACCGGCGACAATGCAATATCCGATCACCCATGCAAAGCTGATTGCCCAGACGATGACAATCCACCTCAACTCTCTGAGCGAACTGACAAATAATGGGTCCGGCGGCGAGGCACCATCGGGTGGTGCCTCGTCACGTTGCGGTTCATCGGCCGAGCTCATCGGTCGGGGGTCCTTGGCAATGGCAGGGAGTACGGCGGGCCGGCACATGATAGCCGATTCGGATGGCCAAGGTTTTTCGACTCCAAGGACACCGTTTTTCCGGAATAGCAAAGTTGTAAAGAACCAATGGCGGTAACGAGAGTTTGTTAGAATGGGTTTCTGCTGGCCGTCGCTGGACGGTCCCCCCGCCTGAATCCTTCCGCATACCGAGTGAGATGACCGATGAAAATCAACCGCCCCAAGACCTCTCCCAGTGATCGAAGGTTAGACCGACGTGACTTCGTCAAATTGGGAAGCGCCGTGGTTGCCGGAACCGCTTCGGCCAGTTTGTTGGATTCCCGATTCGTTCACTCCGCGACGACACCGACCACGGCTGAAACGGTCGTCGCAGAGCTTTACGCATCGCTGTCGGAAAAACAGAAGGAAGCGATTTGGCGACCGTTTGATCACCAGGATCGCCAGAAGATCAACCCCAACTGGCACATAACCAAATCAAGCATCGGAAGCGATCTGTACTCGAAACAACAGCGAACACTCATCGACCAGATCGTCCGCAACATCACCTCCAAGGATGGTTACGAACGATTGTTACAACAGATGGACGAAGATGACGGCGGGATGGACAGCTACAGCATCGCGCTGTTTGGAAACCCCGGAACCGACCAGTTTCAATTCGAAATGACAGGCCGCCACCTGACCATGCGGGCCGACGGGAACCGCGAGGACAAAGCGGCCTTTGGAGGACCGATCGTTTATGGTCACGGCGAAGAAGTCCCCAAAGACAACCTGTTCTTTTACCAAACGAAAAAAGCCAACGAGGTCTTCCAGGCGCTCGATCCGGAACAGGCAAAGATGGCGCTGTTGAAGAAGTCCCCCAAAGAAACCGAAGTTCAATTACAGGGCAAAGGCGGAACCTTCCCTGGACTTGCCGTCAACAAGTTGGCCGATGATCAAAAAGAATTGGTGGAATCGACATTAAAGGTCATGCTAGGACCCTATCGCGAAGCAGATGTCGACGAGGTCATGTCAATCCTGAAAGCCAGCGGTGGACTGGACCAATTGCACATGGCGTTCTATCAAGATCAAGACATCGACGATGACAAGGTTTGGGACGTCTGGCGCGTCGAAGGACCATCACTGGTCTGGCACTTCCGCGGTGCGCCCCACGTCCATGCCTACATCAACATCGGAATGAAGGCCTAGCCCTTTATTCCAATTCGATTTTAGGGTTCGACGGACTTCCAGTCCGTCGACAAATCACGGTTACCCCGGCAGCGGCGTGGTCCCTCGATCACGCGTTCGGGTTGTGACTCCTGGGGTTCGGCCCGGTGAGTGATTGTTGCAGCAGAAACAGAAGCATCTATCGGCTCCCGACGCGTTTCAAGAACGCGTCCGTTGAGAATTCGATAAACATGACAAGCTCTTGTTGTGGATCGGCGTTCTTCATTCGATCGTCACAAGCCTGCATCGCTGCGGTTGCGGCCGCAATCTTATCGCCGATCATCGCATCACTTAGCAGCTCGATCGAACGGGCGGCATGCAAGACTACGGCAAGACTGTCGTCGGTCAATGCATCGCATAGTACCGGTATTGAAATATCCGGCCGACCATGACGCGCGAGCGCCGCTGCGGATTCGATGCGGACCGTCAAAACGGGATCAGAAAGGGCATCGATCAAGGCCCGAATCGCTTGCGGCGAGATGGTTTGACAACTGCTGAACCCGACCGCCCCCCAATACCTCACGCCGGCGTCGGCGTGTTTCAGGTTCTGTTGAAACAACGTTTCGTCGCCGCTGCCGACTGCTGATGCGGCGTTAACAAGCCGTTGTTGTTCGTCATCGGAATTCTTTCGCGCCATTTCCCACAGCGTCGTTCCCTGGGTTTGGTCCCAGGCGATCGCCTCGGGAATGAAACCCAGATCTCGACTTTCACGTATGTGCCGGAACAACTCACCACGCAGCTCATCAATTTTCGATTGGTATTGTTTAGAACCAGCCAGATTGACCAGATTCATCGGGTCTGCGTCACAATCGTACAGCTCCTCACGCGGACGTGTCGGTCCGGCAAAATGCCATTGCACCGCGGTCATTCGTTGGGGATCGGCAAGCCGACGAAACTCGTTCTTGATTTCACCTTGGTCCGGCCATGCGGATGGCTGGTTGTAACCGAGGTGGGGCATGAAATTTCGAATGTAGAGAAACTGTTTGTCGCGGACGCTGCGTGCCAGATCAATAACCTCGTCGATTCGATCACGATGCCCGTAGACGTATTGACGCGGTTCGTCCTGATCGCGTCCCAGGAATACGTTCCCCTTCATGTAGTCCGGGACCGGTGCCCCCGCTATCCGCAGCACGGTCGGCCCAAAATCATCGAAACTGACCAGACGATCGATCCGGGAACCCGCATTGCCAGGTGCAAGGTGTCGCACCATCGATGGGAACCGGATGATCAACGGTATACGCGTGCCTGTGTCTAACAACACGCGTTTGTGCCGCGGCATGCCCGAACCGTGATCGGAATAAAAGAAGACGATGGTGTTCTCGGCAAGACCATCATCGTCAAGCTGGCGCAGAATCTCGCCGACCTGTTTGTCCATCAACGTGACGCAATCGTAATACCTGGCAATTGTTTTCCGAACGACCGGCGTGTCGGGATAATACGGTGGCGGAACTACTTTTCGAACATCGTGAATCTCCGTTGCTGTGAGTTCACTTTGCACTTCTTTGACAAATTGGTCGTAGGGCCAAGCCATCGTGCGGCTTTGATGAGACGTCATCAAATTGAAAACCGAAAAGAACGGCTTGCCCGGCGGACGATTTTGCCAGTGTGCGGTTGCACTGCTTTCGTCCCACGACTCGCGAATAATGGCATCGCTGTTTGCGCTGTTGTAATCCGTTTTGACGTTATTGGATGTGTAATATCCTGACTTGCGCAGTATTCCCGGGAATCCTGTCATGAACGCGGGGATCGGAAACGCCGATCGCATCTGATGCGTGCCCTGTGATGTGGCGATCAATCCGTTGATCAAACAGGCGCGCGACGGCGAACACACCGGCGCGGTCGCAAAAGCGTGCCGGTACAGCACGCTTTGGGTAGCCAATTGATCGATGTTTGGCGTCGTCGCAACGTCGTCACCGTAACATCCCAATGTCGGGCTCATGTCTTCCGCGGTGATCCATAAAATGTTGGGCTGCTTGGTGAGCTGTTCGGTGGACTCGTCAGCTGCGCCGGAATGATTGTGCGCGAAAGAAGTCAGCAACAAAAAGACAATCGTGCCGAGAAAAAGGTGCTGTCGATTCATGAGTGGTATGATGATCGTTGAAGAACACTGTCGTTTGCCCGTAATACGATGACGCCAATGTCATCGTCGCAGCAAATGCCCCGTGTCGGTCTGTAATTCGGGTCGATGCTTTCCGGGCGACCTCGCGCGGTTTACACTGACGTGTTGCTCACGTGCCCCATTACGTCGAAAAAATCATCACGTCGGATACATCCTATGTTACCCCAATTCGTCATTCGACGTACCGTTGCGATCGCGATCGTCATCGCCGCGACGACCAGCGGGTTCGGCGATGACCCGACGGATTTTTTCGAGAAACAGATTCGTCCGATTTTGGTGCAGCATTGCTCAGGTTGCCATGGAGCAAAGAAACAGAGCGGATCATTACGCATCGATTCGCTGGACGCGCTACTGGCCGGCGGTGATCGTGGAGCAGCCATCGTACCGGCCCATCCCGAAGAAAGTTTACTTGTACAGGCGGTGACGCGAGGTGGCGATTTGGAGATGCCGCCTGATAAGCCGCTGACGGAACCACAAATCGCGGCGTTGCGGCACTGGATCGCCGAAGGAGCAGTGTGGCCAAGTTCCGCCGGGCAGCTCCGATCACTGGATGATGAATCAGCAACCAACCACTGGGCGTTCCAGAATATCACGCGTCCAGAGGTGCCGGACGCCACGGATGTTGAACCGCTCAAAGACTGGGCGATCACACCGGTCGATGCGTTTGTTCTTCGGCGGCTGCAACTTAGTGGATTGTCACCTTCGCCGCGCGCCGACCGACGTACTCTGCTTCGACGCGTCAGTTACGCGTTAACGGGGTTGCCGCCCACCCCGGCGATGGTTTCCGAGTTCGAAGACGACCGCAGTCCCGACGCATGGGAACGCGTGATCGACCGGTTGCTGAATTCAAAACATTACGGACAACAATGGGCCAGGCACTGGTTGGATGTGGCCAGATATTCCGACACCAAGGGATACGTTTATGCAAGGGAAGAACGTTTTTGGGTTCATGCCTGGGCCTACCGCGACTGGGTCATCGACGCCTTGAATTCCGACATGCCGTACGACCGGTTCCTGCTGTTGCAATTGGCAGCCGACCAGGTGGATGATCGCGATGACAATGATCTTACCGCGATGGGTTTCCTGACACTGGGACGTAGATTCCTGGGGATTCGTGACGACATCATTGACGACCGCATCGACGTCGTTTGCCGCGGAACGATGGGTTTGACGGTCAGTTGCGCTCGATGCCACGACCACAAATTCGACCCGATTCCAACCGCCGATTATTACTCGCTATACGGCGTCTTTGATAGCTGTGCCGAACAACTCGTTCGAGTCGGATCGACGACCGAAATGGCCGAGGCGTTCCAAGTCGAATTGGCCAAACGAACGGAAACGTTAATCACGGAGCGACGAAAACAATGTGACATAGCTTCCGAGGCAATTCGTGATCGGGTCGCCGAATACCTGATGGCGCAAACGGAGTTGCACAAGTATCCGCCCGCCGGGTTTGACCAAATCATCGTCGCGGAGGACTTGCATCCCAGAATTGTGTCGCGTTGGCAGACCTGGCTTTATGATGCAGAACGTCGAGAAGATCCCGTGTTTCGGGCATGGCACGAGTACGCATCGCTGCCCAAAGATGACTTTGCAACAACAGCCGTCGATGTTACGAAGAAGTTGTCTGCGTTACCGGCCGAACAGATAAATCCGCTTGTGGCAGCATTGTTTGATACAACGCCGCAATCGTTCGATGAAGTCGTACAGCGTTATGGAAAACTGTTAAGTGACGTCAACGCCGATTGGAAATCGCTGCTGAAGTCCGCCGCCGAAGCGGGCAAAAACCAACCGGACGGTTTACCGGACGCGGACCGTGAACAATTGCGCCGGATCTTGTACGGCGCTGATTCTCCCTGCGTCATCCCCGACGAACACATCGCCAACACCGAGCCACTGTTTCCATCTGCGGTCGTCAATGAATTGTGGAAGCACCAAAACGCACTGGACCGTTGGATGATCGATTCAGAAACCGATTTGGCTTGCGCGATGACTCTGGTCGACCGTGACGTTCCATCGGAACCTCGTATTTTTGTTCGCGGAGACGCCACAAATCTTGGCGCGCCGGTGAATCGAAAGTTCTTGTCGTTCTTGTCCGAAGATGGAAAAACAGCATTTCGCACCGGAAGCGGCCGACGTGAACTGGCCGACGCTATCATCGATCCACAGAATCCGCTGACCGCTCGCGTGATCGTTAATCGAGTGTGGATGCATTTGTTCGGCCAGGGACTCGTCCGGACTCCCAGTGATTTCGGGCTGCGTGCCGGGCGTCCGTCGCACCCGAAACTGCTGGACTGGTTGGCTTCATGGTTCATGGATAACGGATGGAGTCTCAAAAAGCTTCATCGCTTGATCTTGTCGTCCGCGGTCTATCAGCAAGCCGCAGTCGGAGGGAATCCCGCAGACGTGCAAAACGCCTGGCGGATCGACCCGGACAATCGACTGCTGTGGCGCAGCAGGCCACATCGATTGACGTTCGAGGAGCTTCGCGATTCGCTGCTTCAGGCGTCGGGCGGGTTCGACGCAAGGATGGGTGGCAAACCGTTTGATTTGTTTACAACCCAGGACGCGCGGCGCACCATTTACGCGTTGATCGATCGACAGTATTTGCCGAGTGCCTTGCGGACGTTTGATTTTGCCAGCCCCGAATTGCACGTCCCGCGCCGGTCGGAAACATCGGTTCCACAACAAGCCTTGTTCACGATGAACCACGACATGGTTCTTCGCCATGCCCGATTACTGGCCGAGTCGGTCCAAGGCGTTGCCGATCCCAAATTACGTGTGGGTCGGATGTTTCAACAGACACTACAACGAGACCCGACGTCGTCCGAATTGGAAGACGCTTTGACTTTGGTGTCCGATGCCGAAAATCACTCGATCGATGCACCTCCCAAGACCGCCGCCGATTGGAGCTATGGCTACGGAATGGTTGACGAAACGACCGACCAAGTGGCCGATTTCAAACCGGCACCCCACTTCACAGGAACGTCATGGCAAGGAGGAACGAATTGGCCGGACGCGGCGCTCGGTTGGGTCAGTCTGACGGCAGTCGGAGGCCACCCAGGCAACACGCGGAACCACGCCTGCGTTCGTCGTTGGACGGCACCGGAAAAAATGACGATCCGGATCGAGTCGAAACTCGCACACGAACCGGCAGCCGGTGACGGCATTCGCGCGTTCGTACTGGCCTCGTCACGCACAAAGCTGCATGCAGTGAAGATCCATCAAAAAACGATTGATTTGAATGTCGATTCCATCACCGTTTCCAAAGGCGACTTCGTTGATTTCGTCGTTGACATAGACGAAGTTCTTAATAGTGATCAATTCCTCTGGGAAATCACGATCACGCAACAGGACCAATCACCTTCGCTGGCGCGATGGAATTCGAAGGCTGATTTTCCGAATCAGACCATCCGACGGCTGACGCCTTGGGAACAACTGGCCCAGGTATTGCTGTGCACAAATGAGTTCATGTTTGTAGACTGAAGTGTATGTCAAACGCCAACACCCCCAACCGATCCGGCCACATGTTTTCTCGTCGTTCAATGCTTCAGCGATCGGGTATGGGCATCGGCGCATTGGGGCTGTTGGATCTGCTACATGCACCCGAATCACGTGCCTCGGCATCGGGTGATTTACCCGCACCGCATTTTCGGCCGCAAGCCAAGCGAATCATTCACATTTTCTTGAACGGTGGCCCCTCGCAAGTCGATACGTTTGACCCCAAACCCGCGTTAAAACAATTCGAAAATCGTACCGTTGCGGACAACCCGGCAACGGAGCGCAAGACGGGTGCCGCCCTGCCCTCGCCGTTTCGTTTCCAGCGATACGGTGAATCGGGAATCGAAGTCAGCGAGCTATTCAGCCGCACGGCCAAGCACATTGATGACATCGCCATCATCCGATCGATGTACGCCGAAGTGCCCAACCATGAACCTTCGTTGATGCTGATGAATTGTGGGGATTCCATCCAGACGCGTCCCAGTTTTGGATCATGGACGATGTATGGTTTGGGAACAGAGAATCAAAATTTGCCTGGCTTCGTTGCCATGTGTCCCGGAGGATTGCCGATCAAGGACAACGAAAACTGGCAGGCTGCGTTTCTTCCTGGATCGCTTCAAGGAACCTACGTCGATTCACAGCACCAGGAAATCAGTCGGCTGATTGAAAACATTGAACATCCGCAAGTGACGACGCGTGACCAGCGACGCCAGCTGGATCTGCTGGCACGATGGAACAAACAGCATCTCCAACACAGGGTCGACCCTCGACTGGAGGCGAGAATTGAATCGTATGAGCTGGCTTTTCGGATGCAGCAAGATGCCGCCGAAGCGTTCGACGTATCGCAAGAACCCAGGCACGTCTTGGAACTTTACGGCGAAGGTGTTCATGCGCGACAGACGTTGATCGCACGTCGCTTGCTGGAACGCGGCGTGCGGTTCGTCCAACTTTGGCACGGAGCGGGTCAACCCTGGGACAACCACAGCAACATCGAAGCGGAACATCGTAAATTGTCCGCACAGATCGACCAACCGATCGCCGCATTGCTGACCGACCTGAAACAACGTGGAATGCTGGACGAGACGTTGGTGTTATTCGGTGGCGAATTCGGTCGAACACCGACCGTCGAACTTGGCGGCAACGGAAAGCCGATCAACGGCCGCGATCACAATCACTACGGCTTCAGCGTGTGGCTGGCCGGTGGCGGAATCAAAGGCGGGACCGTTTATGGCGCCACCGACGAACTGGGATTTCGCGCCGCCGAAAACCCAACCAGCGTGCACGATTTGCACGCAACGATGCTGCACCTGATGGGGTTGGATCACAAACGCCTGACCTACCGATACGCGGGTCGCGATTTTCGATTAACCGATGTCCACGGCCAGGTGATTCCGGAGATCCTAAAAAACCCTTACCGGACGACGCGGCCGGATGCCGATCCGCCCATCAGCGATTCGACTTCGCTGCGAGTCGAATAGTTGAAGTCACCTTTGATGGAATGTTTCAAACACGACGCGGCCACTGCAAAATTCAGTGCAGTCTGTGCGTTGTTCAAATCGGGCGTCGTCAACGCATGAATCAGTCCGCCCGCAAACGCGTCGCCTCCGCCAACTCGATCGACGATGTTTTTAATTTCGTACGGCTGGTATTGACCGTCGCCATCAACCGGAGCGAACACGGGCCGATCCGTGGTCGCGTCGTAAAGCATCGCGCCCCAATTGTTGTGGTTGGCCGACAAACTCTCGCGCAACGTGATCGCGACTTTGCTGACGTTTGGGAACTGATTCACAACCTGGCGCGCGACTTCCGGGTAACGTGACGTGTCCAGTGATCCGGCGTGCACGTCCGTTTCACCGGCCTGGATTCCCAGCACGTCATGGCAATCCTCTTCATTGGCGATCACAACGTCAACCATTGGCAAGATCGTGCTCATCGTCTCGCGAGCCAATTGGCGAGCCGACTTGGCGGGATCCCACTTCCATAGTTTGCCACGAAAATTCAAGTCAATCGAAACGGTTGCGCCGGATTGCTTGGCGCGCTGCGCGGCGACAAGAGTTGCCTCGGCTGCGGTCCTTGAGATAGCCGGCGTGATACCACTCAAGTGCAACCACTGTGCGTCTTGAAAGATGCCGGCCCAGTCATACTGATCCGCCGGTGTGATCGCGATCGCAGAATCGGCACGGTCGTAGATCACATTGCTCGGACGCTGGTTGGCTCCGGTTTCCAGGAAGTATAACCCTAATCGTCCGGCATCCGTCCTCAGGATATAGCTAGTGTCGATTCCCATCGCACGCAGCGAATCCAACGTCGCATCGGCAAGCGCATGCTTCGGAAGCGCCGTGACGAAACGCGCCACCCCGCCGTAATTACAGATTGATACCGCCACACTCGCTTCGGCTCCCGCATAGGTGACTTCCAATTCGCGTGTTTGACGGAGCCGCAAGTTTCCCGGTGCGGCAAGCCGCCCCATGATCTCACCGAACGTGACGATTGGACGGACCATTTTCTATTTCCCCTCAAGTTTCTTCATAACGTCCGCCGCGCGCGCGGTGATCCCCGCCCAGTCTTCCTGTAGGACCATCTCGTTTTTCACGATCCATGACCCGCCGACAGCCAACACGTTCGGTTCACCCAGATAATCCATCATGTTGTCGGCATTCAAGCCGCCGAGCGGAAAGTAGTGTATGCCCAAATGTTTGTAAGGTGCACTCATGCCGCGCAGGTACGTCACCCCGCCGGAAGCCTCGGCTGGAAAAAACTTGACCAACTTGCACCCGAGTTCAATTGCGGCTTCGACATCTGACGGCGTCGCGATACCGGGAGCGAAAGGAAGTCCGACTTCGATCGCGCGGCGAACAACACGGGGGTTCAAACCGGGAGCAACGCCGAAATCAGCGCCGGCGTTCTTCACCTCCGCCACCAACTCCGGAGACAAAATCGTGCCCACACCCGTCAACATCTCAGGGACTTCTCCGCAAATCGCGTTCAAGCCATCCAATGCGGCGGGTGTGCGAAGTGTCAACTCGATCGCATCGATACCACCGGCAAGTAACGCCCGAGCGATCGGAACGGCATGCTCGGCTCGGTCAACGGAAAAACCAGCGACCACGCGAGTGGTTCGAAGCCGCTGAATGATCTCGGGGGGAAACTCAAAAGTCATGGTTTTACTACTTTGGATCAAAGCACAGTAACTTACCATTCTCCAGTGCAACGTACATCCGCCCGTTGTGGTCGATCGAAGTGCCGCCCTTGACCGCGAGGGCGGGAAGCGGTTTCCGCCAATTGTCACTTCCGTCGCTGGTGTTGATCGAAACGATAAAGCTGTCACTTTCGTCTCCGTCCGGGTGCGCGGTCGCCAACAACGTGTTGTCGGTGACGGCGAAACTTGTAAACCGGCGGTTGGATTGATCACGCCATACCGGTTTCGGAGCTTCGCCACCCCGACGGATCCATCGAGCAGCTTCCTTGTACGGCATCGGAGTTCCCGGCGGCAACGCGGGCTGTCGAGACAGGTTCACGAACTGGCTGCCTTCGTAACTGGCATCGTGGCTCAACTGGCAACCATCGCCGCACTGATAATCCAGCGACACATATTTTCCGTAGGCCGGATAGTAGGGATAGAACGCCGTGCGAAACTGTGAAGTCACTTGAGCCTTGGGCGTGTTCAGGCACTCGAGAGTCTTCAGGTCGTAACGTGCCGTCTCGTAGACACCGCCGGCCAGGAACCTGAGTTCGCCGTCAACAATCGTCAGGTCTCCTTGCAAACTGATTCCGTTGTTGACTTCTCGCTCGAGTGTTCCGGAGGTCGTATTGGAGATTTTCAACTCGCCGGTGATCGCATCCAATCCAACGACGTGTGTCCCATCGTAGTGGGTGATCCCTGCAGCGGCATAAACCGTGTCACCATCCACGACAACGCCACCGGCAACCGGCCATGCGGATAGAAGACGATCGTAAATCGGAATCCAATAATCTTTCGGTCCGACTCGATATGACCACAGAAACCGGCCATCGGCTGCCGCGTAGGCGTAAACGCGTCCATCGGCCGACCCAACGTAAACACGGTTGTGGGCGACGGCCGGCGGATAGTAGATCGGTCCCGCGGTATGGGCTTGCCATATCGAGTTTCCTGCGTGATCGAAAGCCTGGACGGTGCCGGTTCGATCGGCAATCACAACCAACGATCCCGCGATGACCGGCGCGGTCGGCAGGACGTCGCTACAAACATCCGCCGTCCAGGCCAATTCCACATCACCGGGGATCGCAACCTTTGAAATGTCGGTACGGTCATTGTTACCGCGGTAAGTCGTCCAATCGTCGGGATGAACATCGATCGCGGCGACCGCGGCATCCAGGTCACCGGTGACGAGTCTTGGTTCGTCACCCGCCGCGGCGACCGTTGTGACTTCGGTCGCGTCGTCTCCTGGACGAAGCCCGATGTTCCCGTAAAGCGACAAT
>JAGQPO010000435.1 GCA_020426665.1 Planctomycetales bacterium | reverse complement strand
GGTTTCAGGTTTCAGGTTTCAGGTTTCAGGTTCATCACTTGGAACTTGGAACCTGGAACTTGGAACTTTCCCCCCACGGTTCGACGTGGACATGCACGTCGCGGACGCGCGGCATTTCGGCGAGCAAACGATCCTTCACTTCGTGGCCGATTTTGTGACCTTGATGAACGGTTAATTGTCCGTCTACCTGGACATGGATCTCGATAAAAAACTCCAGTCCACTCTTGCGCACTCGCAATTTTTCAATCTCCTTGACCTGGTCGGCCTCCGCCGCGATCCCGCGAACCTTTGCAACGGTTTCCTCGTCCGCTTGCTGGTCCATCAACTCGGTTGCGATCGAAAGGAACATTTTTGCACTGGTCCAGATCAACAACCCGCAAACACACAGTGCGACGGTTGGATCGACGTAGGTTCCGTAAGTCCCCAAAAACGGTGCGGCAAACAAACTGATCGCGATCCCCGCGGACGATAACGCGTCACTACGGTGATCCAACGATGTCGCGCGCAGTGCGGACGAATCCAATCGTATTGCGACACGTGACGTGTACTGGAACAAGGCCTCTTTGATCACACTGCATATCACCGCAACCACTCCGGCCGACCAGTGCGGGATATGGGACGGAGCGGCAAATTGCTGGACCGTTTCGACCGTCAGAATACCCGCACCAAACATCACCAACAACGAAACACCAAAACCGGCAATCGATTCGGCTTTGGTGTGACCGTACGGGTGATCATCATCCTCTTCACGTTCGGCGACGTGCAGGGCTGCCCGCACGGCCACGGAACTGGTCACGTCGCCGATCGAATTGACCGCGTCGGCGATCAGTGCCGAGCTTCGCAGGACCAATCCGCCGGTCAGCTTGATGACAACCAGAAGTGCGTTGACACCCAATCCCCAAATCGCCGCCCGCTTCGCGTCGACGTAAACTCGATCTCGGATCGCAATCGATGCTTCATCGCGGGGAGGACTGACCGACACGCGTTTAGTATCCCCGGACGAAAAAAGAAAAGGTAGAAGCTCGAATGAGTATTCGCCGTCCATTTTGGCCCATCGACATCCCGGCCGCTATCGGTGACCTAGGGTTTCGCGCCATTTCTATCGATTGCCAATCGCAGTCCCTGGAATCCGATCGACGCACGTGGGAATTCACTCGAAACATGTCCAATTCAATCAGCGGCCAACCGTCATCACCGTCAAAAAACGAACTTTCCACTGATGGTGGTGGCGGATT
The DNA here is from genome assembly GCA_020426665.1 of Planctomycetales bacterium. Taxonomy (GTDB): domain Bacteria; phylum Planctomycetota; class Planctomycetia; order Pirellulales; family Pirellulaceae; genus Stieleria. Next base: position 5,726 of record JAGQPO010000435.1, on the reverse strand, counting down.
GGCCGCTCCGGCAGATACCGCCGGCGGTCGTTCAATGATCTGGTTCGCGGCAACCATTCTGCTGGGTGCATTTTTGGTTTTCCAAGTCCAGCCGATCATCAGCAAATGCGTGTTGCCCTGGTTCGGCGGCACACCTGCGGTCTGGACAACTTGCATGCTGTTTTTCCAACTGCTGTTGTTCGGTGGATACCTGTATGCCCACCTGCTGCGCACTTACTGTAAACCATTTGCCCAAGCCGTCATTCATATCGCGTTGCTGAGCGCCGCCGCCATCACACTGCCAATCGAACCGTCGGACGCGTGGAAACCCACCGGCAGCGAATCGCCAACGCTGTACCTGCTGTGGATGTTAGCCAGTCATGTCGGACTGCCGTATTTCGTTTTGTCCAGCACCGGGCCGCTGGTTCAAGCTTGGCTGAGCTTTCAAGACAACAGTGATCGAGTTTACCGGTTGTACGCGCTATCAAACGCAGGATCGTTGTTCGCGCTATTGAGCTATCCATTTCTGTTTGAACCCGTTTTATCAGTCTCCGCACAATCCAGTCTGTGGTCCTTTATGTTCTGCGCGTTCGCGCTCGTGCAAGGCTATGTGGCAATCAGTCTGTTTCGAATCAAACCGGGATCGAATTCAGCGACCGACGAACAAACAACCACCGAGTCTACGACGAATGTTTCCAAACCGACCCAGGCAGCCTGGGTTGCATTGCCGGCCCTGGCTTCGGTGATGCTGTTGGTCGTGACCAATCATGTGTGCCAAGACATCGCTGTGGTTCCGTTTCTGTGGGTGCTACCGCTCAGCCTTTACCTGGCAAGCTTTATCGTATGTTTCGACTCGCCACAGTGGTACCGCCCCAAACCGATCGCCGCCGTAACGCTTGCCGCTTTGGCATTGATCCAGGGCAAAACACTGTTGCCCGGCAGCATTCAACTGATCGCCGAAGCATCATGCTATATGGTGATGTTGTTAGGTGCCTGTCTTCTTTGCCACGGCGAAGTTGCACGTCTGAAACCCTCGGCATCAAAGCTGACCCAATACTACGCAATGCTATCGGCCGGCGGAGCACTTGGCGGCGTCATCGTCGCGATCCTCTGTCCACTGCTATTAAACAATCACGCCGAGCTGCCGTTTTTTGTCGCGTTGGTCACCGCTCTGACATTCCTGTTGTTCTTCGCCTGCAAAACTTGGAAGAAAACGGAATACGACTGGGCGGCCGCATCACGCTTGAAATACGGTGCGATCGTGCTGATGGTCGCGCCGATTGTGACTATGGCGTTCGTCACAAAAAACCGAACCATCGCGTCCCAACGCAACTTCTTTGGTGTACTGAAAGTCCGCGAAAAACCACTCGGAATCTGCTTGGTGCACGGCAGCACATTGCACGGCATGCAACGCTATGCGCCCAACCAGTCACAACCGACAACGTACTACGGGTATGAAAGTGGTGTCGGATACCTGATGAAAGAAATGCAACAGCACAACGATGCATTGCATATCGGGATTGTGGGACTCGGCTGTGGTGTGCTGACAACCTATGGGCGACCGACGGATCGGTTTGACTTGATCGAAATCAATCCCGCCGTGATCGATATCGCGGACCGTTACTTCACGTTCATGAAGGATTGCCCATCGACCCTGACGCGACATCTAGGTGACGGCCGATTGGTGCTGGAACGAATGCCGCAAGCCAAATTTGACATCCTTGTCCTGGATGCATTCAGCAGTGATGCGATTCCCGCACACCTGCTGACCCGTGAATCGATGGACCTTTACAAGAATCGCCTCGCCGAGAATGGAGTCCTTGCGATCCACACATCAAACAATCATCTCGAACTCACGCCGCTGGTGCACAACCTCAGTCGAGATGCGGGACTGGAAAGCCGCATGGTCGAAGGCAACGGAGACGACGCGATTGGGACGACGCGTTCGACCTGGATGATCATCGCCAAACCGGGACACGAAATCTTCGACGCCCCAACACTGGCAGGCGCAACCAGAGCTACCGCAGAAGAACTTCGCGACGCGCCGTTGTGGACCGACCAACATCACAACTTGGTCAGCGTGTTGCGACTTTGGCAATGAGCAATGTCGCCGAACACTCCGAGGTCGGTCGGCCTCGGAGAATTCAGCGACGAATTACGAGAATTCTGAAAACGCTCGAGTGATTTGTTCCAACTCGATTTTACGTTAGCGGAACTCATGCGTGAGTTTCGTGGTGGAGTCAAGAACGGCCGAAAGCCATGACGACTTCCGCTACTATCAAAACCTTAATTCCAGGCTGGAACGACGCTCTACAGGCCGGAGGCCGACACAATGACTGCCGAGGTCGTGAGGCCTCGGATTGCTTTCTTGATTGCGTTGCAAACCCAGCGGGCGACACACCTGGGTCTTCAACCTGACGACCGACCGAGTTTGACGGGCCAGTTTCACTTTGTCCAAAACTTACTCGGGGAAACCAATACGTCACCGAGATCGTTCACGCCGGCCGACAAAGTGGCGTCGAAGCGATTACGTGCCCAAGACTTATTCCTGCCGGCGATCTTCACCTGATCGATCGCGCCCGATTCGTGAAACACCCGAAACGTCAACTTTTGGTTCGCGGGCAACCCTTCGATCTGCAGCGATCCGTCCGAATGTTTTTGTCTCTAGGGTCACCGATCATCCCACAAAACACGCCACCCCACCAAATGCACGAACCCGCATCGGTTACATTAACCTTTAAACTTGCAGCCTGACCGCCGAAGCATTGTACCGGACTCAATCACTGACATGACCATTGACAATCATTTCACGGGTGAACTGACCAGCGTCTTATCGGAAATGTTTTGCGAAGAGGTATCGATCGACGTGCTGGATCAACAACGGCACGGCAGCGCGTCCGTCATCGTCGTGCAAATGCACTACACCCGACGCGGTTCGTCGAACCACACCACCCGTGTCTCACAAACCGCCGTAGTCCTGGATGACGCCGAACTCGATTTGCCGCAGTTCGCCCTGTGGCCACACGCCAAAGGCGTCACCGGGATGCTTCTCGGACGTCTGATCAACATGGGTGACATCAACTTTGACGACTCCCCGAAGTTCTCAAACGAATATCACCTGCATGGCTGGAATGAACAATCGGTTCGGATGCTGTTCACCAAACAACTCCGCAGCCACTTTGCCGACAATCCGAATTGGAGTGCCCGCGGTGTACGGAAATACCTGGTCGTCTTCAAACAGAACGAGGTGGTCTCGCCAAACCAGTTGAATGACTTCGTGGACAACGCCCTGAAAACAATCACGCTGTTCCAACAAAGCGAAGAACAACTCGACGAACAGCCCAATATTCGACGGACTGCCACGATCGACGATCTGGTCGCAACCGCCGGACGCATGGGTCCGATCCATGCGATGATGATCAAAAAGGAACTCGAAAAGAGTCGCGTTTCCCCGTCAGAGATTGGTGCATTCCTGGCCCAGCCCACACCGCGGTCAAAACCACCCAAAGGCCTGCGGTATCAGGTCGGCGGTGACAACCCGCTGTTGATCGTTCTGGGCGCGGTGTTTTTCATCGCTGGAATCATCATCCCGATCCTGATCTTCTTGCTCGCACCGGCAAACGATCGCATGATTGCGATCCCTTTTGCGCTGGCATTCCCATTGATCGGTGTAACCATCCTGTCGTTCTCGATCCAGTACGGGCGACGAAAGAAACGACTTTTGCGTTCGGGAACTCTGGCAACCGGCAAGATCACCAAAGTGGAACGAACCAGCGTCCAGGTGAACAATGCCCAACGGTATCACTTGCACGTTGACTACACCGTCCAGGGGCAAAACCAGTCCACGATCGCCAACATCTATTCCAACATCGAAAAGGCCCGTGAACTGGAATCCACCGGCGAACCGGTTCGAGTGTTGATCGACCCCGCGGATCACAAAAAGATTCTCTGCATTGACACGCTGCTGATTTTTGATTGACTCGGTTGCGACCGACCCAGCGTTGGATTCCGGTGGCGCGGCTGCTCCGTCATTGCCTGGTTTTAGGTTAGCGGAACTCGTCAAGAGTTTCGGTCCGAACCAGGAGTCACCGAAAGTCGTGACGACGTCCGTTGCGGCTTGAGTCCTCGTTCTTCATTATGACGGTCCACTACCAACCGTCTTCCTTGTCCTCACGGATCACGGCAAGCGGTTTACCGGAGCGGTCAATCATCAACCAACGCCCACCTTCCCACCACACGGGCGCGTCTTCGGCGGTCACCTGTGTTCCACCGTAGTGAACGATGGTGTAATCCTTTTCCGCCGCCTGAACTTCATTAAAATGCGTCGGAGTAACAAGCTTGCCTTCGTGATCAATGTACCCCCATTGATCCGGCGAAACCTGGACACCGGCAAGACCATTACTGAACGGACCGGCCGCCATAAACGCCGGTTGGATATGGTACTCGCCCTGTTGGTCAACAAACCCGGCATGCCCGAAGTCTTTAACCGCGGCCAATCCTTCCGCAAACTCTTCTCCATACCTATCGACAGTAAACTTGACCGATCCCGATTCATCAATGATTGAGTACCGTGAATTCAACCTGCATAACGCAAAGCCACTTTGAAAGGTGTCTGCCCAGCCATAGCGAGGATCGATCGCAACGCGGCCTTCCACGTCAAGGTATCCGTAAAGATTGCCCCGAAGAAAAGGCACTCTGGGCGTGCCGCCTACGCCGCCCTGCTCCCAAACACCGTCTGGGACCGCTGGTGTCAACGCTGAAGTGCGACGTCGTTCACAACCGCCGACGATCAACAGCGTCACCAACACAATAACGCAGCGAACATCGACCATGACTTAACCAGCGAGATTAAATGACACGAGTGATCCAGGAAATAGAACCTTATACCTTTCTAGAGACATCTTGACCTGCCAATATGGCCCCATTGGCAAACCCTCAAAGCGGACGCGGAATGCGTCACACTTTTCTTCTTCGGGATGAATTAACCACAAATCAATCGGAATCGCCAATAAACGAATACCCTGCAGGTGACAGTCGCCGAAAATCCGAATTCCAACAAGCCGCTTGTATGCCGGCCATCCTGAATAGTCGGGTTCCGCAAGTTTATAGTCGCTGATCGCTCCGCGATCAAAGCGACGGATCGCGGAGCGATCCACGACTATTACACAAACAACGAAGCAACCAGACTGCCGGCAAACGACACGGCGATTGCGGCGAAAAACGCGTAAGTTCCCCGCCGCGTCTTCCCGGTCCAAAAGCAACTCGTTGAAAACCCAAGAACGAACGTGGTTGCCAACACGATCGCCAAGTAGACCGCGTGCAATCCGTTCCCGTAAGGCTTGGTGACGAAGAACTGTGTGACCAAGTAAATCGCAAAGCAAACGTTGATCAACAAGATGAACGCAACCAGATACTTGGCCACAACCTCGCCACGGCTGACTGATTCGCCAGCCGAATCACTTTCAATCGCTGCAGAAGCTGAAACATCAGACATTTCTATCGGCCCTGATTCTTGGTCGGAGATCAGACTATTTGCGAAGTCCATTTGACATGGGAACCGCTCTTCGCGTCAACGGTTTATGATCCGGCGGGGTTAACATTTTACAAAGTCACGGCAATAAACAGACATCGTCATGCACAGCATGACCTACCCGCTGTGAACTTTCCTTCCAATTGGACAAGCCAATTGGAGAGGTGACGCAACGCACCGATGTTGCTAACTGCGAAACAGTTGCTCATGCCAGACA
>JAGQPO010000434.1 GCA_020426665.1 Planctomycetales bacterium | reverse complement strand
CGCGGCGATGCTGCTCAGGTGGACTCGTCGGCGGGACATGCGCAGCGCTCCGGGGAGCCAACGAAAGCCGGGGGACGATGGCTCGTCCCCCGGTCGGAAGTCTCTGTGCTCGCGGGCGGTCGCCCGCCTCTTGCCGGTGGGCCTAGTCGACGCCGATCCGGATCGAACGCTCGCCGCCACCCTCGTCGGGCGCGGTCGGGGGCTGGAACAGTCGGACCTCGAGATCCCCCACGATCGCCGGCCCGGTGAGCAACACCTGACAGGCATGCTGCTGCGCGGGAGACGAGATGTAGTTCGGGATGCCGACGTTCGCCAGCGACGAGTCGTCGTGCACGTAGGCCAGCTCGCTCCTGTTGCGCGGGTTGTCCGCGTCCTGGTGTGCGAGGATGACCTGGCCGATGACCGTGGTGGGCGGGATCGTCAGGCTGTCCAGGGCGTTCGCGATCTCGCCGTCGAGGGCCACGAACAACGCGTCACATGCCGAGACACGTCCCTTCTCACGCATGCCGAGCACACGCGGAACCGCGATGGCGGCAATGATGAGAACGACGGCCAAGGCCGCCGAGAGTTCGAGCAGGGACATGCCCCGCTCCCGACCGAAACGAACCTGGCGACTTCGAAGCGACATGTGCGGCGGCCTCCTACGGGTCCCAGCAGAGGGTAGTCGAGATCCTACCCCGGCTGGCTCGCAAGATCAATGCCTCTGCACGCCGGTGGAGCCAGCGGAAAAGACATGACGATTCCACCGAGGATGCGCCCTTCGCGGCCCGAGGCACGTCGCAATCTGCGATGACGTCGCAAGATGCGACGCGACGCGGGCTCGCCGCGATCAAGCAACGCGACCGCCGAGCCCGTACCGCTTCAGCTTGCGGTAGAGCGTGCTGCGATCGATCCCCAGCAACTTGGCCGCCCGAGCCTTGTCTCCGCCCGTCTTCTCGAGGGCACGCTCGATCGCCTCGCGCTCGAGCACGTCGATCGCGAGCGGCCCGTCCGGATCCTCGAGCTCGGCCTGCTGGTGCGCGACCACGTGCGGAGGAAGGTCGTCGGGCGTGAGCGTCGGGCCCGCCCCGAGGGCGATGGCACGCTCCATCACGTTCTCGAGCTCGCGAACGTTGCCCGGCCAGTCGTGACGCAGGAGTCGCTGCATGGTTTCCGGAGCGACCGAGACGAATTCCTTGTTCAATTGTTTTGCAAAGACCACAAAGAAATGCTTAGCCATCTTGGCAAGGTCGTCCCCACGACTGCGAAGCGGAGGCAACGAGATCGTAAATTCGTTCAGACGATAATACAGATCGCTGCGGAACGATCCGTCGGCCATCGCTAAATCCAGGTCGCGATTGGTTGCCGCGATGATCCGAACGTCGGTTTTGATCGGCTTGCTTCCGCCGACACGCTCAAACTCCTTTTCCTGCAACACACGCAACAGTTTGGTCTGCATCACGGGCGTCATGTCGCCGATTTCGTCCAAGAACAGCGTCCCACCGTTGCAGATTTCAAATTTCCCAATGCGTCGTTGATCCGCACCGGTGAAAGCCCCTTTTTCGTGTCCGAACAATTCGCTTTCCAACAACGCTTCCGGGATAGCGGCGCAGTTGATCGCATGGAACACTTGATGATGACGCCGGCTGTGCTGGTAGATCGCCCGCGCGACAACCTCTTTCCCCGTACCCGTCTCGCCCAGAATCAAGACCGCCGCGTCACGTGATGCGACTCGTCCGATCGATCGAAAGACTTCGATCATCGATGGGCAGTTGCCCAGGATGTAGTCTTTGGACAGCTCTGGTGTGGCACCCGCGTTTTCATCCAACGGCAATACCGCGCGCTTTCGCGCCATGCGGCTTGTTTCGAGCGCCGCATCGATGATCGGCAAGATGTCATCCGGTTCAAAGGGTTTCGTGACGTACTCGAATGCACCGCCACTCATCGCCGAGATCGCAGTTTCGGAGGTTCCGTGACCGGTCATCAGGATGACCGGCACACGTCCATCGATCTCACGTAATTCGTGTATCAACGCCAGACCAGATTGGTCCGGCAACTGGACGTCCAGCAACACCGCATCCGGCTTCACATTTCGAAATGTTTGCAGCCCTTGGTCGGCTGAGTCGGCAGTCACGACATGGTAGTCCGGCTCGGGCAAACAGAGCCGCATGCATTGCAGGATCAGTGGGTCGTCGTCGATGACCAGCAGCGTGCGAGAATCTGTCATGGTCTTGGTTGCCGCCGTTGACTATGTGAAAGGGTGAAAAAGATTTTAAGGTGAATTCAAGTCGGGCACATCCGGACGGCAAACAATTCGGTCCGAACTCGGCGAAGCGGTCAGCTGTTCTCGGGCACATGTGCCGGCAAGATCACTGAAACCGTTGTCCCTTTTCCGACGATCGATTGCAGCCCGATCGCTCCCCCGTGACTTCTGATAATCCCGATCGAAGTACTGAGGCCTAGACCGGTTCCCTGGCCACGTTGCTTGGTCGAAAAGAACGGGTCAAAGATACGGTCAAGGATTGCGAGTGGAATACCGGTTCCTGTGTCAGAGACGCTAATCACAACGTATTGGCCCGGTTGCAGCGTGGTATGTGAAAACGATCGCTCGGTAACCAGAGTCAATCGGGTTGCTTCGATTCCCAATTCGCCGGTATCCGTCATCGAATCGCGCGCGTTGATGGCCAGATTCATCACAACCTGACTGATTTCGGTCTCGTCACAGAAAATCTGGGGCAATCCGTCTTCGATCTTCAGCGACAATCGAATGCCGCCGGGCAGCGTCCGCTCCAAGATTGCGACGATTTCCGGAAGGAATTGCGTAAGTCCGACGGCATGATGAAGCCCCTCGCCGCCACGGGCGAACGTCAACAATTGTGCGATCAAGTCCGCTCCGCGCGACGCACCGGAAACGATCGTTTCGACCAAACCTTCGCGGTCGACACTTGGGTTGTTGCGTTGAAGCATTCTTCCGCTCATCAGAATCGGAGTCAGCAAGTTATTCAGGTCATGGGCGATTCCGCTGGCAAGAGTCCCCAGCGATTCAAGCCGTTGCCGCCGGCGTTCGACTTGCTGGAATCGTGTTCTGGCAACGAGGTCAAAGTCAATAATCACGTCGCCGATCGATTCTCCGTTTTCAAAGAGCCGTGTCCT
>JAGQPO010000433.1 GCA_020426665.1 Planctomycetales bacterium | reverse complement strand
CAAACGGAACGTCACGAATTTGCAAAGCTGATCGAAACTGAAACCTGTCGCCAGCTTTTGCGTCTCTTCTTTTCTCGCGAACGGGCCAGGCGATTGGCAACATGGACACCGGACGCCGCTCGAGCGATTCATCACGAGCCGATCCGCAAGTTGGGTGTGATCGGGGGCGGAGCGATGGGGGCCGGAATCGCCCAGGTCGCGGCCACCAAAGGGTACGACGTGACCGTCAAAGAATTGGATCTTGATACCGTCCGCGCCGGTGCCCAGCGTATCGACCATTTGATGTCCAATTACAGTCGACACAAAGGTCATCGCGCAGACGAAGCCGAGCAATTACGAAAGCGTATTCAGGTCACAAACCAATCCGATGCGTTTGTCGGGTCGGATTGCGTGGTGGAGGCCGTCGTCGAAAAGATGAGTGTCAAACAGGTCGTGCTCGCCGAAGCCGAACGCCATCTGTGCGGTACATCGATTTTGGCGACAAACACCTCTGCCCTATCCGTGTCAGAGATGGCAACGGCACTGGAGCGTCCACGGCAATTCGCCGGACTGCACTTCTTTAATCCTGTCCACCGGATGGAATTGGTCGAAGTCGTACGAGGCGCGGACACCAGCGACACGACGGTCGCACGGCTGGTTGCGTTTGTCCGGTCACTCGGAAAGACACCGATCGTGACAAGTGACTCCCCTGGATTTCTGGTCAACAGAATTCTGTTTCCGTATCTGGGCGAGGCCGTTTTGATGGTCGGCGAGGGGGGCGATGTCGCGGAGATTGACCGCGAGATCCGGTCCTTTGGAATGCCGATGGGTCCGCTGGAATTACTGGACACCGTCGGATTGGACGTGGCGCTGCATGTCGCCGAAACGTTGCGCCCGATACTTTCGGGCGTCGATGATGTGGTTGAAGTTTTAACGCCCCTTGTCGCTAGACGCCAAGCGGGTTTGAAATCGAAACGCGGGTTCTACGACTACCGCGGTAAGCACAAAACCCCACGGACCACTGCGGAGTTGGTGGACTTTGTGGCCGACCCGCCGAAAGCGGTTGACTTTGCCGACGACGGGCTAACGACCATCCAACGGCGATTGATTTATCCGATGTTGGCCGAAGCGATTCGTTGCCAGGAAGAGTCAGTCGTCGCGTCGGCCTGGGCAATCGACTTGGGCATGGTGCTTGGAACAGGATTTGCGCCCCACCGGGGCGGTCCGCTAAGCATGATCGACCAGATCGGGGGAGACACCGTTGTAACCAACTTGGAACAACTGCGATCGCAATTCGGAAATCGGTTTACCCCGCCACGAACGCTTTTAACCGGAGCAGAACAATGAGTCTTGAAATCGATCCAAACATCACCAATGTTTCCAGTCCGGTCGTTGGAAAGCAGCTTGGTTCAAAGCAATCCTCTAGCGAGTCATCTGAACAGGCAATTTCGTCGGAAACGACCAAAACCGAATCGTTCGCGGAAGTTGCGTTGCGACTTGGTGGCGCATCGGTCGACGAAGCCAAGCGGACGGGCGTGATTGACACGGCCGACGACCAAGTCGAAGACCTGTTTGACAAACAATATCGGACGGTCAACAGCCCCATCCATCGTGCCGTATGGGATCGACATGTCCCGACGGAGTTGTTCGCGCCACAATTGTCGATTCCCCACGAAGATGTCGCTCGCGTCGTCGATCGTTCGCTGGAAATCGTACGAACTCACCGTCGACTTGGAACGCTGGTGGACCAGAACGGAAAGATCAGCGATGAAGTTTTGACGGATCTGGGCGACGCCGGATACTGGGGTCTGTTGGTCGGACGACGTTACGGCGGCAGCGGCGCGACGATGCGAGATTTTGCCCGGATGATCACACAGATGGCGACGATCGACCCGACGGTCGCTGGTCTGGCTTCGGTCCACGGATGCATCGGCGCGGTGGATCCCGTTCGCGCGTTCGGCAACGATGAACAAAAGAGACGCTTCCTGCCCGGGCTTGCCGACGGTTCCCGTTTGTCCGCATTCGCGTTGACCGAACCGGGCGCCGGAAGCGACTTGACGGCGCTGAAAACAACGGCGGTGCTTGATGGAGGTGAATACGTTGTCAATGGCGAGAAACTGTTCATCACCAACGCAACGTTTGGCCGCACGATCGGACTGGTTTGTAAAATCGACGGCATCCCGAGCGTCTTGATCGTCGAACTGCCGAACCACGAAACTCCTTCGTTTCAGATGAATCGCTATGGGATCTATGCGCTTCGCCGCGCCCAAAACAACGGACTGGTTTTCAAAAACTTTCGCGTCCCCGTCGAAAACCGGCTGATCCCCGGACACGGCGATGGATTGACGATCGCCTATCACGGATTAAACCTTGGGCGAGTCTCGTTGTGCGCCAACGCCGCCGGTGCGATGCGATGGATGCTGGCGGAAATGTTGCCGTGGGCTCGATACCGCCAGACATACGGGCAAGCCATTATCAAACGCGAGTTGGTCTTGCGGCGTGTCGGACACTTGGCCGGACTGATCGTCGCTTGTGACGCGCTGACACATTGGTGCGCCAATTTGCTTGATCAAGGGTATCGCGGTGAAATGGAATGTATCATCGCCAAGATCTTTGGAAGCGAATCACAAAAGGAGGCTGCGATCGAGTTGTTTATGAAAACCCATGGCGGTCGATCGTTCCTGGCCGGACACTTGTTTGGCGACAACGTCCATGACTTCCTGGCACCTTGCATCTACGAAGGTGAGGGGGAAATGTTGGGGATGGCTTTCTTTAAATCCCTCGTCAAACAACATGGAAAAGAACACTTCGAGCCGATCGGCAGAACCCTGCATTCGCTTGGCATCAAGCAGCCAAGTTTGATTGACCCTCGTCACCTTTGGGCGTTGCGACGACCGATGGTCGGATATGCCAAATGGTATGCCAAACGACGTTTGGTCGGATCCAAGTGGACCCCTTGGTCCAGCGAATCCAAGGATTCGGATTTAGGAAATCACATTCGAGAGGCGCAACGTTTCCTGTCGCACAGTGGGCTGGTCATCAGCGGAACGATGCGAATGCATCAATTGAAACTGGCCGATCGTCAATGCCGGATGTCGGCGTTATCGTCGCAGGTTCAAAACGCCGTCACGATGTTGGTGACAGCGTTGTACGCGGCCGGCCAGAAAGACCCCGTCACGCGCACCGCGGCGGAGGTGGTGTGTCGAGAATTGAATCGCCGAATCACCGGTGGCAATGCGACGGACGCGGATTTTCGGTTGGTGACGAAGTTGGGATCGATGATCGCCGACGGTGGATGGAACGAATTACGGGGAGTCGAGTCAGGAAAGATTTTGCAACCCTATCAATCATGATGTGAAGAAACTGGAGAATCATCAATGAATGCCATGTTAACGGACCATCGATCCGAAGCGTTCGGAAAAGGGGCGATGGCTGATGGTGATCAACGGAGTGCTGTGGTCGCATTGGGTGGCGGAGGCGCGCGTGGACTGTCTCACCTTGGGGTCATGGAGGCGATCGGCGAGTCGGGAGTTCGAACCGAGCGTATCGTGGGCGTCAGCATCGGAAGTCTGATGGGCGGTCTTGTTGCCGTCGATCCGGACATCAAACGGGTGCAGGCCAAAGCGATCGGACTCCTGAACTCGCCGGTCTTTTATGAGAAATGTCAGCGGTTGATGGGAGCGGCCGCGAAGGTCTCGGCGCGTGCCGGAGACTCGATTCCCGATAGCGGTTTGGGCGAATGGCTGATGCAGTGGTACGCCCGTATCGGACGCGCGATGCGTCATGGACAACGATTAACAAAAATGCTTCGCAGTCCTTCCATCTTGTCCAACGAGATCCTTCATGAAGCCATCGAAAAACTTGTTCCGGACATCGACCTTCGTGAAACGGCGATTCCGATCAGCATCGTTGCCGCAGATCTGCGCAGCGGGCACCGGATCGTTTTGGAGAAAGGTCCGCTCCGTAAAGCCATACTGGCTTCCACGGCGATTCCTGGGTTCTTTCCCCCGGTCGCCTGGGAAAATGCATTGCTAACGGACATCGGTGTCTTGGATGCGATTCCGTTGTCGATCGCACGAGCCTATCCCGCCGACATGACGATCGGCGTGGACGTTGGCAGTACCGTCCAGCGCATCGACACGTTTGGTACCGCCATCGACGTTGTGATGCGAATGGAGGAGATCGGTGAAAGATTGTATCGCCGAACGACACTCCCCCACGCGGACATTTTAATTCGCCCCGACGTCGGACATCGTCCCTGGTACGATTTCACGAATCCGGAAGCATTGATCAATGCGGGACTCGTTGCGGCCAGGACGTCGCTGTCCCATGCATGCTCGCAAGGCAAGCATTTATGCATCCCCACGCTTATTCAGCCTTCAAGTTACCAGTCGACCAAAGCAAGCCACGAGTGACCAAATCAAGGTAGCGATCGTCGCCGACGGTTTCATTGTTGTGGCCCAGCGTGGTGCTAAAGATCTTGGTCTTGTTGGGGCCATAGGTGTTGGTCCAAACCACTACTGCGTTGGACGTTTGGGGTTTCGCATCGGGATTGTCTTTCAAATCACGTTTGCGAGGTTGTTGGACCTGGTCTCCTGACGCGAGCACCGTCGTGTTACCAAAGACTCGCACGTTGTTGTAAAGTTCTTCGTTAATCGTCGTCCAATTCGACAATCCCTTGGTGATGGGGTTGTCGGTGTCGGTGTAGACGACGTCGATCGGCGATTGCGGTCCATGGCCGGTGGATTGAACGCCGATCATCTCGTACCAGCCTGCGTTGTCCGCACCGATTTCGACGGGGTTACGAAAATCACCCCAGCGATAACTGTGCATGGCGCAGTGCAAATTGACAGCCGGCACGCCCGAACGATGCGCCGCCAGGATACGATCGACGTAGGGGCGTTCGGTGACCGATGCGGAACACTCGTCGTGCAAGATCACGTCATAGCCTTTTGCCCAATCGTCAGATTCATAGATCTTGAACCTCGCGTCGGTCCCCTTGCTGGGGTTGAACTCGACCGTGACTTTCGCGTTGATGCGTTTTTCGATGCCTTCTTTCAGCAGCTTGGTTTGCGTTTCGTAATCGTGGCAGCAACCGCCGGCGACCAACAGGACCTTCAATGGTTTTTCTTGAGCATGCAGATTTGCCGTGGCGATCAAGCAAGCAACCAGAACAACCACTGAAAACTTAATGGGGCGTTTCATCGATGTGACTTCACTGAAGGGGGGAATTATTGCGAGGATCGGGGGAAGAACTAAAATTGATGTCCTTTGTGAGGCCCGTCGTTACATTGCGTCAATATCTCGGGCCCGTCTTCGGTCATCATGACGGTGTGTTCGAATTGTGCAGACGGACGTCCGTCCTTCGTGCGGACGGTCCAGCCATCGGCTTTGTCGCATCGGGCGTATCGCGTCCCCGCATTGATCATCGGTTCGACGGTAAAACACATTCCGGGAAACAAACGGTCGATACGGCTCTGGCGATTGGGAAAGTGTGGGATCGACGGGTCCAGGTGGAATTGTTTTCCCAGTCCATGCCCGACGTATTCACGGACAACCGAAAAGCCTCGGCGGTGGGCCTCAGGGACAATGGTTTCGCCGATTTTCGAAACGGTGCATCCTGGCGTCAAAGCTTCGATTGCAAGGTGCATGCAGTCAAACGCACATTGGGTGACCGCCTTTTTCTCATCGGAAACCTGACCGATCAGGAAGGTCTCGCTTTGATCGCCGTGCCAGCCGTCAACAATGGTTGTCACGTCGATGTTGATGATGTCGCCTTCTTTCAGTTCTTCGTCTCCGGGAATCCCGTGGCAAATCACTTCGTTCAGACTGGTGCAACAACTTTTTGGGAAGTTCTGGTATCCCAAAGTCGCGGCAGTGTGGCCGTTATCCGAAGTCCATTGAACGACCAACTCGTCGATCCGTCCCGTGGTGATTCCTGCCTTGACGTGCGGACGAATGTAGTCCATCAAGCTGGCGTTGACGCGTCCTGCACGACGCATCGCATCTTGCCCCTGCTGATTAAGAATCAGTCTTCGTTGCTTCTGCAGCATTCCTGTCATCTTTCCTTCGATTCGAGCATCTGTTTTGCTCAGGATTGAGTGTAGATCAGTACCCCGTGATTGAATCGCAGCGGCGGTCACTCGATTGGGTCCTAGGCCACCCTCGGCTGACATGCCAGGGCCGTCCCAAAGCGTATCGTACCAAGGCGAAACTATCGTTCGTAGAACCGAAACGTCCCTCGGCTCGCTTTTAAGCCCAATTTTGCCCCATTCATGCGAGATCTGACAACGCGGGCGGACGTCGAAATGGGGTAACATTCGTCGCAATCCGTCACAAAACCCGCAGAATCATGACAAATCCTCGATCGGGCGAGAAACCCTAAGGTGAGCCTAAGGTTAGATGTGTAGGAACCTGATTGGTCGCCTGCGGCACATTCTGGCACAAAACGTGCGAATGATTCCCCCAGCGGTGATTAATATCAGTACGGCCCACTGACCAGATCCGGGCAGAGTCTCATCCACTTTTTCGAAAAATCGCCGCACTAATGCACTCTCAACATTCTTCACGCACGATGCAGCACTTCGATACTGACGCACGAGTCGGCCTGTATGGCAAGCCGATTTCGACGTCGCTGGTTTTATTGCTTCTGATCGTCTCTTCGATGTTGACGTTCACCCCGGCATTCGCCCAGGATGACACACCATCGGCGTCAGAGCAGCCGGCGGGGAATGTTGCGGATCCGCCGACCGAAAATGCGACGGATCAGCCCGCGGAGAACGATCAGCCCGCGGTGAACGCCGACCAGCCACAATCCGCTGGCGAAGCAAGCGACGAAGTGGAGTCTCCGTCGGACACGGTCGCGCCGCTGCCCCCGGCACGTGGAACGGATGTGAAACTAGACGAAGAGGCGGCCAGGGTCTTACTTGAGGAACTTGGGCCGCCTCTGGAACCCGGACTACGATTCAACTTTACCGGTGCCAGTTGGAAAGACGTGCTCAGCTGGATGGCGGAAGAAGCCGACCTGTCGCTACAGATCGACCATTACCCGGAAGGATCGGTTTCGTTCATCGACCGCACCAAGATGTACACCGTCACGGAGTCGTTGGATTTGCTAAATCGACTGCTTCTTGATCGCGGTTACGCCCTGGTTCGCCGTGGGCGCATGCTTCATCTGATCGATCTTGAAGTGGACAATGCCGCCGAACTGATCAGCGAACTGGCGGATTTGGTTCACATGGACGATTTGGAAACGCGCGGCAAGAGCGACATTGTGACGTCAATTTTTCCACTCGGAAGCATGACGCCGGACGAAGCGAAAGTTCAGCTGCCTCAAATGGTCGGGCCTTGGGGACGTGTGATCGTCCTTGAAAGCGCTCGCCAAGCGCGCGTGACCGAGCGGGCGGAAAAATTGGTTGCCATTCGCGAGGTCATCAAACAGTCCGACCAGGAAGTCCATGAGATCAAACTCGTCCATCGAGGGGCTGAAGAGTTGTTGCAAACCGCGCGTCCGTTGTTGGGACTTGAGCCCGACGCAAACTCCAGCGATGACATTCGAATTTCGGTCGGCCTGTACGGTGATCGAATTTACGCGACGGGATTGCGTTCCAAAATCAGCATCCTGGAAAACTTGATTCAAAAGGCGGATCAACCGTTGGAAGGATCGGGCGACGCATCCGACGCGGAAATCGCGCGTCCCGTCTTCCAAACCCACTTTGTGCGGACCGCCGATGTTTCCACGGTCTTTGAAGTCCTGCAAACGTTGCTGCAAGACGAACCCGGAACTCGAATTGCAATTGAACCATCCACTAATTCGATCATCGCCTTTGCAACCCCCACGACCCACCAAAAGATCGCCGACGTGATCGTCAAAATGGAAGGCAGCGGCGAGGATTTCGAAGTCTTCCAACTCCGACGAATCGACCCGGCGCAGGCTTTGTTGACAATCAACAAGTATTTCGGTGTCACCGAAGAAGGTGGCAAAGGGCCGATCGTCGATGGTGATCCTGCGACCGGAAAAATGTGGGTGCGTGGTTCGAAAGACGAGATCGAACAGATTCGCCGATTGTTAGACGAACTTGACGGAACCGGCAGCGAAGGATTGCTCAGTGGAAAGGTCCGATTGTTGCCTCTTAGTGGGCGGCAAGCCGAAGACGCCCTGAACCAACTTCAGTTGTACTGGCGAATGACTGGACGTGAAAACGCAATTCGAGTCGTTTCGCCCGCCGGCGGAGGCGTCGACAACAACGGCATCCGCGAACGAAAAATTCAACGTCCTTCGTCCGGATCCAACACGCCTCCGGCACGGCCCCAGGCTGCCCCGGCCAGCGATTTGGATGCGTCACGATTCGACTCTCGGCGCTTTTACTATCTGACACAAGCACCTGCCGAATCACCCGCCGAGCCCGACGCAATCGCCCCGACCAACCGTTCGACCCAAGCGGTTCGTTCTCCCAAAGGCGCAGAGATCTTGATCGAGCTGACCCCCAACGGAATCCGAATCGCATCCGATGACACCGAAGCGCTGGACGAGCTGGAAGAATTACTATCTCAATTGGTCGGTCCGATGGGGGCTCAAAGTGATTTGCCAACCATCTATTGGTTGAAGTACATCCCAGCGGATGTCGCGGCCGAATTGGTTGCCAGTATCCTGGGAGGTGCTGATTCATCGAGCAGCCTGACCGACACCATTACCGGCGGACTCGGCGGCGGTATGTTGGGCGGACTGATGGGATTGGGCGGCGGAGGAGGAGGCGGCGGCCAGGCATCGGCAAAGTCGGTGTTGACGTCCACCGGATCGGTTAGCATCGTTTCGGACCTGCGACTCAACGCGTTGTTCATTCAAGCCAATGAATTGGATCTTCAGGTCATCGAAATGGTGCTGGAGAAGATTGACCGTGAAGAGAGCCCAGAGAATATCGAACTGACGTCCTCGCCGAGATTGATTCCGGTACTGTATCAAGACGCAACCGAAGTCGCCAAAGTCATTAAAGAAGTCTACGCCGATCGGGTTGCCGGTGCAGATCAAAATCGTGGCGGCGGAGCTCCGGGAGGCGGTCGTGGCGGGCAACCATCGCCCGAAGACTTTATCAACGCATTGCGTGGCGGCGGCCGCGGCGGTCGTGGCGGTGGTGCCGAAGCCGCAAAAAGTGAACGATCCAAGATTGCTGTCTCCGTCGACGCTCAAAGCAATTCGCTTGTTGTGACAGCCACAACACAGGATTTCGAAGAGATCGAATTACTGGTTTATGCTCTCGATCAGGGCGGCAAGGAAAATGAAAAATCGATCGTTACCATTCCCTTGAGTGGAAAAATCAATCCGGACCAAGTCGTCGAAGCTCTGAAAGCCGTTGTCGGTGTGAAAGTCGAAACCAAAGCGGCCTCAACCAGCACTCCCGGAGCATCGGGCGGGCCATCTGGAAGCACCAACAACACCGATGCTGCGAGTGCATTTCGCGATGCGATGCGAGCAAGATTCGGTGGCGGCGGAAGTCCATTTGGCGGTGGCCCAAGCCCGTTTGGCGGTGGAAGCCCATTCGGCGGTCGACCGGGAGGATTCGGCGGTACGACAGGCGGACGCCCAAGTTTTGGCGGAGGGACCCCTGGGGGAGGTTTCGGCGGACGAGGTGGTACGCCTGGCGGTGGACGCGGGGGACGGTGATACCCTTTCGATCGTACTTCCCTGTATTCCGAGCCGCAGCACAATCCAGCGTTGATGACTGCTGCGACACCTATCCATCAATCGCTTAGAGGAAATCGGACGAATCACTTTGAAGGAGGCGTTGCGTGTCAACGCCTTCGCGACAAACTACAATTCGATCTGTATTTCCCCTTCTAGAACCCGGAAAAGATTTCATGATCATGCACGCAGGTGAAATTCTGCGACGACGAGGACTGCTTTCCGAGACGCAGTTGGCCGATTGTCGATCCGGCGACCCGTCTGATGTCGTTCAAACCGCGGTTGGAAAGGGGTTTATCGACGAACGAGTGGCGCTTGAAGCCCTCGCCGAGGAGGTCGGATTGGACTTTGTCGATTTGCGAGAAACCGAAATCGACTTGAAGGCACTGGAAGGCTTTCCACAACGATTGATTTATCGCCAATCATTGTTCCCCATCCGCTTCCAAAACGGTTCCGTGGTCGTCGCGACACCTGATCCGCTGGATCTGTACCCGCTGGATGAAGCGAGTGCGGCGACCGGAAAAAACATCATCCCGATCGTCGCACAACGATCCGAGATTGCGCGGTTGATGAAACGCCACTTGGGCGTCGGTAGCGAAACCGTTGAAGACTTGATGGCGGCGGCATCGGACGATGAAGACGTCGAGTTGCTGGAGGAGCTTGAAACCGACGGAAGTGAACTGAGCGAAATGGCTCAAGAAGCGTCCGTCGTTCGTCTGGTCAACGAAATTTTGCTCGAAGCCATCGAAACACGCGCCAGCGACATTCACATCGAGACGCAAGCCGATGGATTAAAGGTCCGTTACCGAATCGACGGGATCTTGCATCGCCAACCGACGCCACCAGAGATCAATCGATTCCAAGCCGCCATCATCAGCCGGTTGAAGATCATGGCGCGGTTGAACATCGCCGAAAAAAGATTGCCTCAAGACGGACGTATCAAGTTGCGTGTTCATGGACGCGAAGTCGACATTCGATTAAGCGTGATCCCGATGATTCACGGCGAAGGCCTGGTCATGCGGGTGCTGGACAAGTCCGCGATGGTGTTCGACTTGCAAAAGTTGGGCATGTCACAAGAGATCTACGGGACGTTCAGCAAACTGATCGAGTTGCCGCACGGGATCATCCTGGTGACCGGGCCGACCGGTAGCGGCAAGACGACCACGCTGTACAGCAGCTTGCTGCAGATCCGCAGCGAAGAAACGAAGATCATCACTACCGAAGATCCCGTCGAGTATCAATTGGACGGAATCAACCAGATCCAAGTCCACTCGAAAATCGGTTTCACGTTTGCCGCGTCACTGCGTAGCATTCTGCGGCATGACCCGGACATCGTCCTGGTCGGTGAAATTCGAGACCTTGAGACCGCTGAAAACGCGATCCAGGCTTCGCTGACCGGACACTTGGTCTTCAGCACGCTTCACACCAATGATGCGTCGGGTGCGTTCACGCGTCTGGGCGACATGGGTGTCGAACCGTTCCTTGTCGCTGGAACCGTCGAAGGCGTCATGGCGCAGCGGCTGTTGCGTCGACTTTGCCCCCATTGCAAAGAGGCCTACGAACCGTCGCGAGATGAAGTCCCAAAAGATTTCCCCTGGGAACGTGGCGGTGAGTTCAGCTGGTATCGGCCCGTTGGTTGCCGCGAATGTCGCAACCTGGGTTACTCCGGACGAATGGGTATTTATGAATTGCTTGTTTCCAACGACCACATTCGGCAACTCGCGCAAGACCGGGCGAGCAGCTGGGATCTTCGCAAAGCGGCTGTCGAGTCAGGCATGCGGACGTTGCGGATGGATGCCTGGGACAAAGTAATCGCAGGTACGACCAGCATCGATGAAGTGCTCCGTGTTTCTAAGGGCGAGACTCTATAGAACGATGCCTGTATTCGCTTACACCGCCCGCGACATGTCGGGAAAGACTGTTACCGGTTCCATCGAAGCCGCCAATGAACGCGAAGTCGCGTCGTTGTTGAGCGAAAAGTCGTTGTTTCCGTCAAAGGTCTCGGCGACAGAAAGTTCGGCGGGACGATCCGTTTTCGGAAAACGCAAGAAGGTCAACGGCCAGACGATGGCAACCTTCTATGGCCAACTGGCTTCGTTGCTGCGCAGCGGCGTCCCGATGATGCGATCGTTGACGGTCTTGGGTGAACAAGCGACCGATCCCGTATTGGGTGAGATTGTCAAAGACATCAAGAGCCGGGTCGAAGACGGTGAGCCGATCGGCAACGCGATGGCGCGGACTCCCGGTGTCTTCTCCGACATGGCGATCAACATGGTGCGGGCGGGTACCGAAGGCGGATTCCTGGAAGACGCTTTGGAGCGAGTCAGTGCGTTTACTGAACTGCAAGAAGACCTCAAAGGACGCACCATCAGCGCCCTCGCCTATCCAGTCTTCTTGTTCTCCGTCGGTTCGCTCGTCATCAGCGGGTTGCTCGTCTTTTTTGTCCCCAAGTTCGATGCGATGTTTGATCGTCTTCGACAAAAGGGAGACATGCCTTGGTACACCGAATCGTTGCTGGGATTCAGTGCGGTTCTGCAAAGTTACGGTTGGGTCCTGGGGATTGTCTTGATCGGCGTCGTCGTCTTCGCGCGGGTGCAATTGGCAACGGATTCGGGCAAAGAGATCATGGACAAGATCAAGCTGAAGATTCCCGTGCTCGGGGACATCCTGATGAACCTCGCGGTTGCGCGATTTTGCCGCGTGCTAGGAACCTTGCTCGGTAATGGAGTGCCGATTTTGAAATCGTTGGAAATCAGTCGCTCCGCCGCCGCCAATCGTCTGCTCAGCCAGTCCATCGCTGACGCAACGGAGAATATTCGTGGCGGTGAATCACTTGCCACGCCGCTGCGTGCTTCCGGCTATTTCCCGCCGTCGGTTGTTGAAATGATCAGCGTGGGAGAAGAGAGTAACTCGCTGGAACGGGTTCTGCCCGAAATCGCCGACTCATTGGAAAAGCGAACTTTTCGCAGACTTGACCTTTTTGTACGATTACTCGAACCAATGATGTTGCTGGTGATGGCTTTCTTGGTACTGGCTGTCGTGCTTGCACTGCTCGTACCGGTTCTGAAGAGCAGCACGAGTCTGTAGTGCAAAGATTTACTCGAATCCAACGCGATTTCAGCCGAATCAAGCAAGAGACCCTGTTCCAGTTGAACTTCTTTGGTTCGGGCAACGTCTTAAACAGTGTGACAATTCGGATTTCGTTTTGAGCGTTGCACGGATGCGAAGCGGGCAAGTTTGACGTACCAAATTTGGACGGTGCGGAAATGAATCTTCTAATCATTTGGCTGATCGTCTCAGTCGTCAGCACAGCACTCGTACTCCTGAGCATCCGGTTCGCACCGACGTTGGATGATGAACCTTTGGACAGTGTCAATGAGACCTTGCTGCGTGTTGATAGCGGACACCAGCGGCAAACCTCTCTCTCGGCCGACCAGCGGCGGAAAAGCGTCAGGCAAATCCGCAACGTGAAAA
Organism: Planctomycetales bacterium; assembly: GCA_020426665.1. Taxonomy (GTDB): domain Bacteria; phylum Planctomycetota; class Planctomycetia; order Pirellulales; family Pirellulaceae; genus Stieleria. The sequence goes on along the minus strand of JAGQPO010000433.1, from coordinate 1,672 downwards.
TCATCCGCTCCGACGCGAATCCAGGAGTTCCTCAATCGCACTCCAAAGGCAACGCGCGCTCCAAGGACAACGCACTGCTGCCGCCCCAGACAAACAGATTAGGGCACTTTGCGATCGTACCTAGCGAAGAGCCCCAGGCCTGAAATCGGCGGTCGGTGACGTCGCATTTGGTGCCGACCAAACTGGACCTAACGAGGATGCTCGTTTGCTTCTTCAAGGGGATTGAGTCGCTGGATGCCCGCGAACAACTTTCGGGCTTCGGATGCCAATTCGCCAACCCACGATGTGGATTCCGCGGCGGAGCAATCCGACATGCTCGCAGGGGGACGGATTGCCATTGCAATGTGTTGCGTCAGATGAATCGTTCGAGTTTCCTTTTGCCATCTTTCAAAAAGCGTGGCATCTCTGCTGACGATCCCCCGATTTCGAAAACCAGTACACCAGCGTACATGGTTTCCCGAAGTCGCTGAATTAACCTTTCGTAATCGATGAAACCGTAGATCAATGGCTTGTGTTCACGCCAGGTGTCAGGTTCGATGTCGTGAACATGAAGGTGAATCAACTTTGCTCCCAGCCGGTCGATCAGCTCTAAGTTGAGATCGTTGTAAGCCTTGATGCCTTCTGCCGTGCCCCGATCCTTGGGCTCGACTTTTCTGACAAGTTTTTCAAATCGCCCTTGATGCCCTACATCAAGAGCCGCGCCGACGCAGTCATGATCGACTTCGTGTACCAGCCTGACGAATTCGTCAACGGATGTTGGGTATCCGGTCTCCAATGCCAAGCGAAACCCACCAGCCCTGGCAATGTCTCCCCACTGACGAATTCGACGAATCATGAATGGCCATGTCTCAGCCACGCTCATTCCTGGACCAGGCTTCGGGTGTAGCACTCCGATTTTTGCTCCAAGTTTCGCAGTCGCCTCCAGTGACCTCTCCATTGTCTCGACGCCGACTCGAGCTAGCTCGCCTGCGGGCGCGAAATACTCCAAACCTTGGTAGGGCAGATGTGTCGTGATCAATTCGAAATCGCTCAAGGCATTCTTGATGCGATCTTGGAACTCCTCATCGGTCTGCTCCCAACGCAATCCAGGAAACTTTCCGGGTATGGGTTCAGGGTCGCCCACCAGATTCTGAATTTCGATCGTCCTGAATCCGAGATCCCGCAACAGATCAATCGCCGCAAATATCCCGTAGCCGTCGATCGCTGTGTTGGCGCCAATGAAGTGTTTGGGAAATCCAAAGTCCGCACACGAGGCCGTCGCATTCGCAAGAACCGCTGTCGACATTGCCAGACAGGTACGACGATTCAGCATCGCACATGAATTCTTCGTCGAATACTTTTGAAGTTCTTTCATCGAAGGACATCACGGATGACGGAGACAACGTTTATGAAATTTTCAATTTTAAGCGATCATATACCGAGCGCGAAGATGTAGCCAATTTGTTCTAAAACGAGCGCCATGCAGATGCAAACAGAAAACCAATCAAGCAGTATCCAGCAGCGAACGCTGCTGACCATGCGCGAGATCGGTGAACCTAAAAACCACGATTGCCCGAACATTCTGACCAATCAACGCGTCGGTGACAGAGCCCTCCTACACGAAAGAAAACGTCAAAACTTCTTCGGTTTGTCCAACTTCACGGCGTTGCAAGATTTGTTTTGCTGCATCGTT
>JAGQPO010000432.1 GCA_020426665.1 Planctomycetales bacterium | reverse complement strand
AAAAACCTCAGATGTCTCCGGGCTACAAAAGCGCAACTTCAACACTCACGCGTTCGGATTATGAAAAGGTGGTGCACCGCGCAATAACGCAACTTCAGCACTTGAGACGCGGGTTACGATTCAGACTGAATCAACACGCCCGCATGCCTACGGGTCTCGGGGAATCGCTCGAGCGACTCGCTTTCCCCTTTCTACCAATTCTTTAGTTGACAGCTACTGATTCTTTAGTAGACTTGCGGCGTTTAGTCAATCACGTCGCTTTACGGGGGACCAGATGCCGAGGCATCGTCAAGTCACACCGACGGAAGTCGAGCTGGAGATTCTGCAGGTACTTTGGGAGCACCAGCCGTCAACGGTGCGCGAGATCGTCGATGTGCTTAACCAAACGCGTCCGCGCGCGTACACGTCGATTTTGAGCATGATGAACGTGATGCTGGACAAGGGATTGGTGAGGCGGACGCTCAGAGGCCGAGCGCATGTTTACACAGCTAAGAAAACTCGCAATGCAACGCTGGGCGGTTTCGTCAAGGATTTGTTGGGACGTGCGTTTCAGGGGTCAACGACGTCGCTGATCACACAGGTTTTGGAGCAATCCAATCCATCAAGCGATGAACTGGACCAGATCCGAGATGCCATTGAAAAATGGCAAGAATCGGAGTCTCGACAATGATCGAACGATTGAGCTGCCCGAGCGCGTTGGCGATCACCTACATGTTGCTGCATTCGACGTGGCAGATCACGCTGATTGCACTTGGATACCAGCAATTGGTTCGCGCAGGAATGGTTCGAACCGCCAATGGCCGTTATTTGTCTGGGCTGTTTGCGTTGGCGCTGATCATCGGTAGCGCACTGATGACCGTCATCGCAGTCCATCCTGGACTCGGTGACCGACGAACTGAATTGGCTTTTCAATCTGCCGATTCGAGTCAGGGACGCGAAACAACAAACCGCTCTGTCCAACGTCACGGCCTCGAAAAATCCACCGATGCGATGGACGCCCTGGCGCATCGCGCGACAGATTTGCACCTTGAATCGATCGGCTTCATTGATTCGGCCAGACCGCGTGACGGGTTCGGTCTACCGCTGCTAGCCTCAAACGCGATTGCAAGCGTGATCCGACACTCCAGCCCGTACGTCATTGCGATTTGGATGATCGGCGTGTTTTGCTTTTCCGGACGTTTGCTTGGCGGGTTCGCGTGGCTTGTCTTCATCAAGCGAAGTGCTGACAGGATTCCACATGAACTGGCGACTCGATCATCTGAACTCGCGAAACGAATTGGTTTGCCGTCGGCATGCGTGTTCTGTTCGAAACGAATTGTTCAGGCGGCAGCGGTGGGGTTCTTTAGGCCCATGGTAATTCTTCCGACGTCCTGGTTGACGTCGTTGCCACCCGACGTGTTAGAAGCAGTGATTGCGCATGAGCTCGCCCACATACGCCGATTCGACCTTTGGATCAATCTGATTCAAAGATTGATTGAAGCAGCGTTCTTTTTTCATCCGGCGGTCTGGTGGCTGTCCAACCAAATACGTCTGGAGCGCGAAGTTTGCTGTGATGAACTTGCCATTGTGGCAACTGGAAAACGGTGTGCTTATGCCATCGCCCTGGAAACGGTCGGCAGGTTGAACGTCGTCTCGCCGAATGCATTTGCGGCCCCCTTCACCGGAGAGAACAAGATGAATTTGCTTTATCGTGTCAACCATGTGCTTCATGCGGTCGCGCGAACCAGGCGCAATACCAGCTGGGGCGCCGGCCTGGTGGCCGTTCTGCTTCCGCTTGCGTTCATCGTTTTGTCCGACGGTACGACCTCGCGCCGCGTCACTGCACAGGATCAACCGTCGGCTGGCTCTGAAGATCGTCGGCCTGAACCCAGTCGTTCTGTCGAGTCGGATTCGCCACGTCGACGCTCGCCCGAATCACAATCGCGAGATCGGCGGTCTCCCGAGTCCGACACGAATTCGCAGCGCAGAACCGAAGGCCAAACGCAGCGGCGACGCGACGGTGATGGTGAACGCGATGTTGAATCCCCACGCAAACCGCAAGATTTCCTTCGAGGTTTTAAACCGGAAAACGACCGCGAAAGCGCCTTATTGAATGTGATCACTGAGTTGCGTCAGGAAATTGCGCAATTGCGCCGTGACGGCGCGGTTCGGCGGGAAGGTTCGGCGGACTCGCGACGCGAATTACAAATTCAAGATCGTGCCACGCAAGTGGTGGTCGATTTTGAACAATTCCAGCTACCCGAACGCTGGGAAAAAACTCGCGATGGAAAAGTGTTTTTGGCATATGACCATAACCACGATCAATCGATTTCGCTGGACGAATGGCTGGCAATGACGAATGGGAATATCAGCGACGCCCGGCGTCAGTTGCAAACCAAACGTTTCCGCGATGCCGAACCAAGTGGCGACGACCAGTTTACTCCGCGTGAGTTCATTTACTGGTACAGCATTGGTCGACATGTCTCCTCGGGACGCGAAGGCGGCGGAGTTCGCGAGAGTGATGGGCGTCGAAATAGTAACGACTTGATTTTGCAACGCGGCGATTCGCCGGAGCCCGAACGGTTGCGGGATGGCGAATCAATACGTCGCGGACCACGCGACGGCGAAGGGGCGAGACCCGTTTCACGCGATGGGGATCAGCAATGAAATCCTTGGCAGTTGCGATCGTTTTGTTGCTCCTGCCCATCGGAGTGATGGCGCAAGAATCAACGATCGCGTTGGTCGAAGCTGGTAAGCCGATTCACAACATGATCTGTTTGCCCAACGACCAGGCCGATCCGGCGGCGGTCCTTGCGCTGAAGGAGTATCGGCAACTGGTCGCGCGATCAACCGGGCACGAACCGATTCGAGTGGAAGCACCGACGCCCGGCACTCCCACCATTTTTTTCGGGCGCAATCCGTGGTCAACTGCCCAAGGGATCACTGCGGACGGTTTGCCGAGTGAAGGCTTTCGGATCGTCACTGTCGGCCAAGACATTCATATTGTCGGTCGTGACACACCAAAGGTCGGTGCCCACCAAGTCGTGGGGAGAGTGGGGATGGAGCCCGGCACGCTATTCGGCACCTATGAATTCCTGGAACGCGCCTACGGGATGTTTTTTGCCTGGCATGATGATCTGGGCACGATTGTTCCCCCGCAAGCTTCGTTGTCGATCGCCGCAATCGACTTCACCGACGCACCGGACAACTCTTATCGCCAGTTCACGAAATCTCCAGACGGCCAGGCGAATGAACTGTTCGGAAGACGCCTGCGATTGGGGCACGCCACCGATATCCGACACGCGCACAACTGGCATCGCATCATGTCACCGGACGAATTCGGTCAAACCCATCCCGAATGGTTCGCGGAAATCGATGGCAAACGTTACCCGAAGCACTATAGCGACAAACGTGGCGGTCAAGTATGCACCAGTAATCCCCAGGTCATCGAACACTTTTCAAAAGCTGCGATCGCATACTTTGACGAAAACCCGAATTCTGACATGTTTTCGATCGCCGCCAATGACGGCCGAAAATTTTGCACTTGCCGAAATTGCCTGGCCCTTGACGACGGACGTGTCCGCCCGGATGGACGACCGGTCATAACAGACCGAATCATTACGTTCAGCAATCAGATTGCCCAACGTGTCCAGCCGGTTCATCCCGACAAGAAACTTGGTGTCATCATCTATCTGGATTACAAGTATCCGCCCGTCAATGTGAAACCGCATCCGATGCTGTTCCTGGTCCAACCGACAAACAGCGGCTTCGCCCAGGGCGCGGACTATGAAGGCGACCAATGGTCCGAGGCGGCAACGGAGCGCGGATGGAAAAATGCGGCTGAGAAATTCTACAAATACGACATCTGGCACTACGATCAAACGCCGATGTACATGATCGCGCCGGTGACAAAGCACATTGTTGCAAAAACGCGTGCTCAACAGAATCATGGCGTCGATGGCGGATACCACTACATCGCCCATTCTTATGAACTGATGGGCGCAGGCCATTACCTGTTGGCCCGTTTGCTGTGGGATGACGATTTCGATGCCGAGTCGGCCGAACAACGTTACTACACATCGCTGTACGGGGCAGCCGCGCCGGACGTAAAGTTGTACTACGACGGATTGGAATACGCATTGCGTCGCGTCTTTCGCGAAGGTCCCGGAAACACAGCCACTGAACCGATGATCGCTTCATTCTTTCATCGATATCCCGGAGCCAATAATCCGGGAATGTATCTGGCCGCGTATTGGCCGATCTTGGGCAAGATGAAAGAAACGGTTGATCGAGCTTACAGCAAGAGAAAGGATTTGACGCCCGATGAATTGGAGCGGCTTGTGCGTTTCATCGACCATCACAACTACACGATGCACACGGTCGCATCGATGATTTTCGCAGGCCGACAATTGGCCGGCACGGACGCCGGCTACCACAAGGCATTTGAGGGCTCTAAAGCCAAACGAGACGCAGCCGTCAAGAAAATCGCTGTGTATCGACCAGATTTTGCAAAACTGATTGCCGAGATGGACCAAAACGGTCACACCGGAGTCATCTACGGCAAGAGGCCGACAATCCAGATTCGCGCGCCCTCCGATTTCAACGAAGAATGACTCAGCGATCAACAAATCTTGCGATAGATCCGAGTCGTCATCATCGGGTGAGTATCATTGAAACATTCGACCAGACTTAAATGCTGTCGATCCAATACAGTCACCATATCCACCAACTCCCGGTTGGCCAAACCGGTTTGCCACCAGAACAACCAATGCATGAGTGAAAGGTATAATTCGGATTGGCCGCGCCGCCATCCGTCAGGCGGCTTAACAAAATCGACAAAATAGAATAAGCCGCCCTTGCGAATGCCGCCCAACCATCGTGGAAGATTGGATTCCAAATCGCTTTCGCTGAAACAGTCCAGAAAATAGGCGGCAACGATCAAATCAAACGCACCAGTTTCAGGACAATAGCCTGAGAGATCCTGCGAAACGAATTCCACTCGCTCAGTCGCGCCGGCGCGATCAACACGCCGATGTTGACGTTCCAGCATGCCGGCGCTCAAGTCCACGCTGGTAATCC